>NZ_JBFRSX010000001.1:0-49730 GCF_041473835.1 Vibrio sp. 10N.222.55.A1
AAGTATGCTCCCGCCCTGGATGGACGATGGGTTTTCGCCGTTAAACACACTGCAGAAAAGCTCAACGAAGAAACCTGGATTGAGTTTGATTTAATGCATACCACGCAAGGTTTAAGAGATTTAAAAACGCTTAATCACGGCTATGTATTTGTCGTTGACAGAGCAACAGAGCGACTGGTATTCCACCCGGATCCACAGCGTATCGGTTCTAAATCCATCAGCTTCCATGCAGGGATCAGCCACCAACTATCTCAAGGTGAATTGGCGGGTAAACATGAATACTACTATCAAGATAACTTCAAAATATCGGTATTTGACGCAGACAACAGCTTAAATTGGGTGTTCATTGCGGTCACCGATCGCCACGATATCTTAACCAGCTCACACCAATTTACGCTAACTGGCTTGGTACTTGGTTCACTGCTTCTATTGTGGATTGGCGCAAACTATTTGGCTTATCGTTTGAACGTGTCCTTGTCACAACTGAATAAAGTCGATGACCTTGTAAGCTTTAAACGAGAATTAAAATCCATACTGGATAGTTTCACCTACCAAAAAGGCATTCAATTCTGTCTCTATCAGCCTGAGAACCACGCATTCAGTACCATCGACTATCACGGAAACAAATCAACGGTACATTGTGACAAAGCCCTTGCCGAACGATTTACACCGGACACCATGGCTTACCGAAGCGGAAAGTACGCAGACCCATTAGCGTGTAAACTCAAAATACACCAACGCCATTACTGTATTCCTTTGCACTCTCGCAAGCAGTTGATCGCAGTGTTGTACGTAAACGCAAACTTACCGATCAGCCAGAGTATTCTGCGTATGATCAGAGATTACACGGAAGTCTCACTGTCCAACTTACTGCTTCAGCACCAGTTGAGTAGCAAGGACTTGATGACACAATTAGACAACAAAAGTAGCTTTAATATTGCACTGGAAAACTACGCCAACCAGCCTGAAACCTATATAGCTCTACTCGATATCGATAATTTTGACCACGTGAACCGTGCTTATGGTGAAGCTGTGGGTGACAAGATGATCAAGCTGACAGCAGAAACACTACGCTCGTACTTTCCGAAGCCTAAAGGACTATGCCTTGCTCGTATTGGAGGCAAAGAGTTCGCAGTATTATTTAAAGCAAACGACGGCAACGACGCCAAGTTCCAACTAGACCAGTGCCGAATTGGCGTAGCAGAGAAAACTATTGTGACGCCAGACATCAGCCTCTCTTTAGGCGTGAGTGTCGGTTTTTCACAAATAGAGGGAGAGCCAGATACAGCTCTAGCACTGGCGGAGCAAGCAAAGTTGATTGCTCAACAGCTTGGAAAAAATCGAGTTGAAGGCCACATCAGGGCTGTTGCAAAGGCTTCATAGGTTGTCCTAACAAGCTCACTTTATCCTTTACTTGGATACCGATGAAAACAAAGCACCTAGGATTCATACCCTAGGTGCTTTTGTTTTTATGGAAAGTCATTACAATGCGCGTTCAACACGACAATACCCCTTTTCTAACGACACGAGCCTTATGAAGCTAAGTAACCGACTGCAAACTCTCCATTCCCTTGTCAGCAATGACTACCAACATATTTGGGACTGTTGTTGTGATCACGGCTTCTTGGGTGTTCAACTGTTGTCGGATAACAAAGCACCTCAGCTTCACTTTGTCGATATTGTCCCGTCTCTTATGAGCGATTTGGAAAGCAAACTTACGCGTTACTTTCCGCAAGGTGCAATAGCAGAACAGAAAGTGACTAGCCAATGGCAAGTCTACTGTATGGATGTCGCCGCTATCCCGCTTGAGAAACATACTGGCAAACACCTGGTGATTATTGCGGGCGTCGGTGGCGATCTTACTCAAAAGCTCGTCGATGATATTCATCGTCAACACCCAGACAAAGCGATCGATTTCTTGCTTTGTCCGGTGCATCAGCAATTCGAGTTGAGAAGCCATTTAAAGGCGATCCATTTTGGTCTTATTGATGAAGTGTTGATTGAAGAGAACCGTCGTTACTACGAGATTTTATTGGTGAGTAATAGTCGCGGTGATTCAGAAAAGAGCCAAACCGTTAGCGAGATATCAAACGTCGGTGACAAGATCTGGACACCAAGTTGTGATGAACAAGTGAAGGTATCACAGCAATACAAAGCCAAAACATTGCAGCACTACTTACGTATCCATCAAGGACAAGAGAAGCAAGGAAAACCTAGCCAAGTAAAGCATATTATTGATGCTTACCAGGCGGTTAAGCCATAGTAAGTACTAACTTAATGGTTTGAATATTAAGAAAGTCAAATTAATAAAAAAGCCGATAGTTCAATGAGCTATCGGCTTTATTAATGCTATCGATTCAGTTTTAGCTTACTGTTCTTGTTTCTTATAAGCCACATCAGGCTCGTCAACTGTCTCTACCTCAGAAGGCTTATCAACCCCATAAACCGTATCAAGGTAGACGTCTTTCTCTTTCCACGTGCTGTTCAACCAATTGTGGAAGCGACGTTTAAATGCCTTATCTTCAAAGTAATTACCGTTCACGTTCTCATCCATTGGATGCAATTTAATACGCACAACGACCTTAGTCATTTTGCCCTTCAGCATATCTTCAAACGGAGAGGTTTGGTTTTCAGGGTAAGCTAAGGTCACATCCACGATGCCATCCAAAATTGGGCCCATTGCAGATAAAGCAAATGCCACGCCCCCAGTTTTCGGCTTCAATAAGTGGCGATAAGGGGTCTTTGCTGACGCCAGTTTCTCGTGGTTTGCACGAGTCCCTTCAACAAAATTAACCAATGTTGTCGGTGCTAATTTGAACTTAGTACACGCTTTATTGATTGCATTAAAATCATCATTACGGCGTTCTGGGTTGCGTAATAGGAACTCACGAGAGTGGCGTCTCATGAATGGCATATCTAAGCCCCAGCAGGCCAAGCCAACAAATGGTACGTACAACAATTCATGTTTCAAGAAGTACTTCGTCATCGGCATTTTGTCTTTTAGGATTGAAGACAAAATCACAATATCTGCCCAGCTTAGGTGGTTAGACATCATCAAATACCACTGCTTGGTCGAAATATCTTCCCCCCCTTCCACTTGCCATTCGATATCGTTATTGGCGTTCAACATCCATAAATTAAGAGAAGCCCAACACCAGAATGTGAAGTTAGCTAAGCGAGTGCATGATTTTTGAACGACAGAAATTGGCAAAATAAGTTTGATTAGGGCAAACAGGCTCACAGCCAATGCGGTGAATGCAGTATTAATGGTCACGAACAATACGTTCAAGGCCATACGAAGATTATCAAGCATAAAACACAGTTATATTGAGAACGAAAGCCGCCATTATACGCATCTATAAATTATTCTCTTCAGTAATTGATTGAATATCCTAGGGGTCAAACCACTCAACCTATGTTAACGATGTTCAACCAGCTAAAGTCTATTAAAACGAAACCAAAACACATGCACGAGTCATTTGGACTCAAATAGTATATTGTCTTTTTGACAACATTCGACCCAATAATTAACCTTTAATCAGTATTGATAAGCATTCTCATTATTGGCGTGGTACATGCAACTCTAAAGTGTAAATAGTTGAGTATCCTTAATGAGATAACTTCTCTTCTTAAAGGTGGATGATATGACAGATATTCCTCATGGTTTAGTTACAGGCAAAGTCCTAAACAAAACAGAATGGACAGATCAATTGTTCTCACTCCAGGTTAGTGCACCTGTCTCTTCTTATCAGGCAGGTCAGTTCACGAAACTTGGCTTACTTAACAGTGAGGATGAGTTCGTAAGACGCGCCTATTCGATGGTGAACGCGCCAGAGCACGAACAAGGTCATCAACATCTGGAATTTTTGATTATTAAGGATCAGAACGGTCAGCTTTCACCTCAACTTCATGAGTTGAAGATGGGCGATGACATCTTTGTCGGCAAAGACCCAAGTGGCTTTATGACCTTAGATGAGATCCCAGAGATCGCCGACGATCTATGGATGCTTTCAACCGGAACCGCGGTAGGCCCATTTATCTCAATACTTGAGAGCATGCAGATACAGCAAAATGAGTTGGCTTCAGACAAAGCCTCTTCATTCAAGAATCTGGTTCTAGTGCATGCTGTAAGAACAGAGCAAGACCTGACTTATCGAGATCGTATCACTCAACTCGTTAATCACTTTCAAGGGAGACTTAAATATGTGCCAATTATTTCTAGAGAATCAGTTACCGGAACTTTGCGCGGACGAATCCCAAATTTGTTACTTGGAGGCGACCTCGAGCAAGCCGCGTCTGTCGCTTTCAATCAAACCCGCAGTTTTTTCTACCTTTGCGGCAATCCGCAAATGGTTCGTGACACAAGCGAAGCGCTAACTAGCAGCTTAGGTTTCGAAAAGCACTTACGCAGAAAACCCGGTCAATTCAGCAGTGAGAACTACTGGTAAATAACAACCGCCACTCGTTAGACAGAAGCACAACTTTCAAAGAACAGTTAGAGAAGAGGTTTTATATGAGTCATTTACGTATTCCGTCACACTGGAAAATTCAACGTTCCACACCCGAAAGTAAGATTCATTCAATATTGATGAACTTATAAGCAAGCAACCTCGTAATGTGATTTTTAATGTTCAATAAGTGAAGACAAAAGATCAAATAACCATAGCAATTACAATGACTAATGGTGATAGACAAGAGAAAAAAACTCTAGCACACTGAACAGAGTTATTAGTTTTAATCCCGTCTCAGAGAATGAATTAGTGGGTTATTTATATTTTAGGTAAGAGAGGAAGCCATGCTCAACATTGCTTTTTTTAGCTCAAAATCATACGACGAAAAATCATTCGAACTGGCAAAAGGCGAACTCAACGCTGAGTTTCATTTTCACGATTTTCGACTCACCACAACAACAGCAAAAATGGCGCACGACAACGAAGTGGTTTGTGCGTTTGTAAACGATGACCTATCGCGAGACGTGTTAGAGATTCTTGCTCAAGGCGGCACCAAGTTAATCGCGATGCGCTGTGCGGGCTTTGACAAGGTCGACCTAGACGCAGCCAAAGAGTTTGGTCTGCAAGTGGTTCGCGTTCCGGCTTACTCACCAGAATCGGTAGCAGAACACACGGTTGGCATGATGATGTGTTTGAACCGTAAACTACACAAGGCATACCAACGCACTCGTGATGCGAACTTCTCTCTTGAGGGGTTAGTTGGCTTTAACTTCCACGGTAAAACGGTCGGTGTGATTGGCTCGGGTAAGATTGGCCTAGCGACGATGCGAATTCTGAAGGGTTTAGGCATGAATATCCTATGCTATGACCCATATCCAAACCCGTTAGCTGTTGAGTTAGGCGCTAAATACGTTGAACTCGACGAACTTTACCAAGAGTCTGATGTGATTTCTCTGCACTGTCCGATGAGTAAAGAGAACTACCACTTATTGGATGCAACGGCATTTGAGAAGATGAAAGATGGCGTGATGATCGTCAACACCAGCCGTGGTGAACTGCTGGATTCAACCGCAGCGATTGAAGCGCTCAAACAAAGCAAAATCGGCGCGCTTGGTCTTGATGTTTACGATAACGAGAAAGAGCTGTTCTTCCAAGACAAATCTAACGATGTGATTGTCGATGACGTATTCCGTCGCCTATCTGCTTGTCACAATGTATTGTTCACAGGTCACCAAGCTTTCTTGACCAAAGATGCTCTGTTCAACATCGCCAATACAACGCTCACCAGTGTTGATGCCTTCTTTGCTGGCAACACCAGCGGTAACGAACTCGTTTAATCGCTAATTGAGTTAATAGCAGGCTGAGTTAAAAACAAACTAGGTCTACAGATACAAAGCCACGCTATTCTGAAGTGAACAGCGTGGCTTCGTCGTTTATTCAGTATTCTAAAACCGTTCCTAGACGCAGAAATGACAATCTTCAGTGTCTAAACCATAAACGCCTTTTCTAATAGCAAGGTGCTCTTCACCGGCTTTGACGCCCATCTCGTAACCTGTATTAAGAGTACTTTGATCCATAGTTAAACGCTTAACCGCGAAGGCTTCAGGTGGCGCTATCACTTTAATAGTCGCATCTTTGGGTGGGTTACGAATGAACTCCAGAGAC
The DNA here is from genome assembly GCF_041473835.1 of Vibrio sp. 10N.222.55.A1. NCBI lineage: Bacteria > Pseudomonadati > Pseudomonadota > Gammaproteobacteria > Vibrionales > Vibrionaceae > Vibrio > Vibrio sp. 10N.222.55.A1. Next base: position 6,117 of record NZ_JBFRSX010000001.1, read on the forward strand.
TGGTTGTAGTTTTCAGCACGTACCGCCATCGACTCAGCAATATTCGGGAATTTCTTTAATAGTTTCTTCAGCATCCATTGGTGCTTTTGAGGCTTCATTCGGTAGCTCAATGGGTGAGACAGAATCACGGTAATATCGCGTGCGCCACGGCGATATGCTTCACGAACCGGAATCGAATCGGCTACACCGCCATCGGTATAACAGCCACCAGAGAAACACGGAGTTTCACGGTAAGCGATAGGTAAAGCCGTTGTTGCTTCAACAACATTAGAAAGGTTTTCTGGCTTAATATGGTAGTAGTCTGCACTGCCCGTATCGACATTTGTGACAGCAGCAATGAGTGGGATACTTGAAAATAGCTCGCCACAGTCCAGCGGATAACGTTGATTGGATTCGTTCCATAACCACTTAACGTCCACTAAGTTACCGCCCTTGGCAAAGCGAGCAGGGTTAAAGAAGGTCTTATCCGTCGCCATCGTGGTGATCACATCATAACTGCGTTTTGGTGCATGAGATAAGTAGCCAACCAGATTCGACACACCTGCAGATACGCCGATGGCAAAGTCATAAGGACGGAAATCGTCTTGCATAAAGGCGTCTAAAACTCCGGCAGCAAAAATGCCTCTCATTGCTCCACCTTCAACGATTAATGCGCTCTTATTCATCTCAAACTCTTCTACTTTATAAACTGATAGTCGTAGAATAATCCCATCACTCTTACAAAGATAATGGGATAGATTTATCAATTCGATAGGTAAAAACTATCAATGTGGATTATTAAATTTTTCAATGATTTAGGGTTGCTTAATAAACAGCGAGATCAAAATGATTGATTACGACTTAAATTCGCTCACGTCGATTTCAAGCAGTTTACCAATGCCTTCACCGTATGCAGGGTCAGCTTTGTAACAGTGTCTTAGGTGACGCAATTGAATCTCTTTTGGCACGCCGCCTAGGTTGCGAGCAGTGTTATCAAAAAGAATCGCTTGCTTCTCTGGTGTCATTAGGCGGAACAAGTCACCCGGTTGCGAGAAGTAATCTTCATCTTCGCGGTGATCCCAGTGTGCTGCTGCGCCATCTAGGTTCAGTGCTGGTTCAGCGAAATCTGGTTGCTCAGCCCATTGACCTTCGTTGTTTGGCTCATAACCTAATGTGCCACCGAAGTTACCATCGACACGCATCGCGCCATCACGGTGGTAGCTGTGTACTGGGCAACGAGGCGCATTCACTGGAATGTGCTGATGGTTTACACCCAAACGGTAACGTTGTGCATCACCGTAAGCAAACAGACGACCTTGCAGCATCTTGTCTGGCGAGAAGCTGATACCTGGAACTACGTTCGCTGGGTTGAATGCTGACTGCTCTACTTCTGCGAAGAAGTTTTGCGGGTTACGATTTAGCTCAAATTCGCCCACTTCGATCAACGGGTAATCTGCATGAGGCCAGATCTTAGTCAAATCGAACGGGTTGTATGGAACCTTCGCTGCATCCGCTTCTGGCATCACTTGTACTTTCAACGTCCATTTCGGGAAATCTTGGTTATCGATGCTGTCTAGCAAATCACGTTGGTGGCTTTCGCGATCATCACCGATCACTTGTGCCGCTTCTGCATCAGAAAGGTTCTTAATACCTTGCTGAGATTTGAAGTGGAATTTCACCCAGAAACGTTCGTTATCAGCGTTGATGAAGCTGAACGTGTGGCTACCAAAGCCGTGCATGTGACGGTAAGTCGCAGGGATACCACGGTCACTCATTACGATAGTAATTTGGTGCAGAGCTTCCGGCAAAGAAGTCCAGAAATCCCAGTTGTTTTTCGCGCTACGCATGTTGGTGCGTGGGTCACGTTTCACCGCGTGGTTTAAGTCAGGGAACTTAAGAGGATCACGAAGGAAGAATACTGGCGTGTTGTTGCCCACCATATCCCAGTTGCCTTCTTCAGTATAAAACTTCAATGCAAAGCCACGAATATCACGTTCAGCATCGGCAGCACCGCGCTCACCCGCAACTGTTGTGAAACGTGCAAACAAGTCGGTTTTTTTACCTATTTCAGAGAACAATTTTGCCTTGGTGTATTTTGTGATGTCGTGTGTAACGGTAAATGTGCCGTAAGCACCTGAGCCTTTCGCGTGCATACGACGCTCTGGAATCACTTCACGATCAAAATGGGCCAATTTCTCCAAAAACCAAACGTCTTGAAGAAGTTGTGGACCACGTTTGCCCGCCGTTTGAACATTCTGGTTATGAGCGACAGGACAACCCACAGCTGTGGTCAGTTTTTTACTCATGGTCTATTCCTTAAGGTTAAAGATATCGCATCGTTGCCACATCTTAGATTTAAGTGGATTCAATACTTTAAAAACCACTAAAACAATATGGATAAAGAATAGACCTGAGTTGGCAGAAAATATAATCGTTTATATTTATCGTTGTTATCTATGAAACCTATTGAACTTCACTGCGAATAAGCCTATGTATAACTTCGGTTTATTTAAAAATGGCATGGCCTAACCTCAGAGTTGAGGCAATGTTCCTCGCCGTTCTGGTTAGGTTCAATTCAGCTTCTCGCAGTACTTGCTCGAGTGACTGAGGAGAGCGCACTGTACCAAACAAGCTGTTCATTTCACCATATAAGGCTTCGACTTCTGTACCTAAAGAACCTGCAATCCCTATGGTCGGAATGCCTTGTAAGCTCGCACGTTTGGCAATGCCATAAGGCGTCTTTCCTTGCAGAGTTTGATTGTCCATTTGCCCTTCACCGGTAATCACAAGATCTGCGCCTTTCAATACTTCATCGGCTTGCAAAACATCAAGCACCATCTCAATACCCGGTTTAATCTGCATGTTAAACAACAAACCAAGCCCCATTGGAGCACCACCAGCCGCACCATAACCAGTACGCTTGTGAACGGGATCATCCCCACGAACACAACCTTGCGATTCAACTACTTGAGCAAAATTCTCAAGCGCCTTATCAAGCATCACAACTTGTTCTGGGCTTGCGCCTTTTTGTGGGCCGAATATATGGCTAGCACCGTTATCACCACACAACGGATTATCGACATCGCACGCCACAATTAACTCGATATCAGCACAGCGTGAATCTAAACCAGTAAGATCAATCGATGATAAATCAGCTAGTGCAACGCCACCTCGGTTAAGCTCTTGCCCTGCATTATCTAACAGTGTCCCACCTAATGCTTGAACAATACCTGCACCGCCATCATTAGTTGCACTGCCACCCAATCCAAGAATAATCGTTTGAGCGCCCTGCTCTATCGCCTCCAAAATCAATTGCCCCGTTCCGAATGAAGAAGCAATCAATGGATCACGCTGCTCTGGTTTCAACAAGTCCAAACCCGATGCAGCAGCAATTTCAACCAGTGCCGTTTTGTTCGGGTTGCTATCGGATGACTCAAGCATCGCCCATTCAGCATTAACTTGTTGCCCTAACGGCCCTTCGACTTGCCTATGTCGCTTTTCACCAACAAGCCCTTGGAGCAATACATCCACAGTCCCTTCACCACCATCAGCCAAAGGCAATGTTACGTATTCAGCGTCTGGGAAGATTTCACGAAAGCCCTTTTCAATACACGCCGCCACAGATACAGCCGATAGAGATTCTTTAAACGAGTCTGGTGCAATAACAATTTTCATACTGAGAGATCCAAAAGATTAGTAATTTTGATGAGTGCCCGATCCAAAAATGCCCCTATTGAAGATCAGCAAGCTAATCACTTAATAGGGGCAGTATATAAAGTAAATACTAAGCACATAACGTCACCCTCACATTGAGGTTATTGATACCCGCAATTTGTGAGTTAGATCTACTACTTACATATTGGAATCATAGATTGAGAGCATCGACCGAAATTTTAGGATAGGCAGAGTAGAGTTGCATAAATTGAAGATGGTATAGTCCACGAAAATCAAACATCTTGGACATCATCATGCATTCTAGCGACATCATCAAATTGGCAAATTTAGGCGTTAATATCGAAATTTCAAAAGACTCTTCATTGCATCCTTCTGATGCGTTGGAAGTGGTAAAGATTGTTGCTGAAATCGGTAGCCAAATCGTCATCAAAAAGAAGTACCACACAGACTACCTGATTCAGATGGCTGAAGTGGGCCGTGATCATGTGACTATTGCTGTTTAAGAACAGCCACTATTTCGAAATTGACATAACCTCAGCTTCAACAGTTTAGGGCGACATGTTGATATAAAAATGCAGCATATTGGGGGGCAATATGCTGCATTTTCTCTTTTCGTTAGGAGCACCGAGAACGCAAAGAGAAACTAGTTAATAATTCTAAGTAGAGTTAGTGGTCAAACAACATCGGAACACCCGTTTGCACACAAACATCATTCAGTCGTTTTTGTGCCGTAAGTATATTCTCTTTCCAACGTTCATCTTGAGCCCACATCTCAATCACGAGTGGTACGACGCACTCAGTCTCTTTCAACGTTTCAAAAATGGCATTAAAGTCGACTTCACCATCACCAATCACTAAGTCTCGAAATTGACCTTTGTATTCGTCAGTCACTTTATAAGTGTCTTTGAGGTGGATCTGAGTGATATGAGGCTTGCTCAACTTTAGTTCCGTCACTATGTCGTAATTCCAACCGGAGATATTACCCACATCTGGATACGCCGTGAAATACGGTGAATTGACTTCACGACTCAGCACTTCAAACTTGCTCAAAGAGTTCAAGTAATCGGTATCCATGATCTCCACAGCGAGCATAACGCCCGACCTTTCCGCCAACTGCGCAGAAAGCTTCATGCCTTCAATGAACCTCTGGTGAGTCACCTTATCCGCAGGCTCGTAGTAAACGTCATACCCAGCCAATTGGATGGTACGAATACCCAATTTGTAAGCGAGTGAGATCGCTTTTTCCATATGGATAGCCGCTTGTTCACGAATCACCGGATCTGCAGATCCAAATGGGAACTTGCGATGCGCGCTTAAACACATGGATTGCAGCGGTACACCATGCTTTTCACACAGGCGACGTAAGACATACACTTCATCGTCATTCCAATCCAAACGGCTACGGCGCTCGTCTGATTCATCTACCGATATCTCAAGAAAATCAAAGCCGAGCTCTTTGGTTGTTGCCAGTTTGTCTTCCCAGCTGAGTTCGTTAGGTAGGGCCTTCTCATAAAGCCCTACTCGGTGGCGTAATAAGTTTTGGTACATAACGCCTCCTAATTCCAGTAACGGTCGATCTGAGCTTTTAGTGCTTCTGCTGTTTCTTTACCTTTTTCACCCGCAAGTGCGCGACCTGCAATAAAGGTTTTCGCTTTAATGCCTTCAAATAGGTAAAGGTCTTCAGGCACGATGCCACCTGTGATAGAAAGCTCGATGCCCATTTCAGACAATGCACGCATCTTCACAAGATCTTCTTCAGTCCAGCCCACACCAGCTAATTCAGCGTCACGAGAACGGTGATAGATAGCTTGAGAGATACCTAGGTCGACCCAAGATTGAGCATCGTCCATTGTCCAATTGCCGTAAATTTCGATTTGGATTTCACCGTTAAATTCGTCAGCGACTTTCTTAGACGCACCAATGGTTGCGATGTGTGCAGCCGCAGAAACGGTTATCCAATCAGCACCCGCTTCGAATGCCATTCGAGCCAAAATTGCGCCGCCATCGGTGGTTTTCATATCGCACACAAGGATATGGTCTGGGTGGTTTTTACGAAGGGTAGAAACCGCTGTCATCCCTTCAGCAAAAGCCAAAATAGTGCCCACTTCAATCACATCAACAAAGCTTTCAACGTTGTTTGCCACTTCAATTGCGGCAGGAAGATTTGTTTGGTCTAGGGCGATCTGAATCATTGGTTTAGTCATGTTGTTATCCTTTAATTTGTTCACGTATTAGACGGGCTAAGCCATCATGGTTGTTATCTGTTGAGCACACGCGTTGAACGTGTGATTTGACGATGTCATCAGCATTGAGCATCGCTACACCGAATCCGGCGTACTTAATCATGGATATGTCGTTGTGGTTATCACCGACGGCAATGACGTCATCGGCGTGATAACCGAGTTCTGCGATGTATTCAGCAAGGCGTAAGCCCTTACTGTTACCTTTTGCAGCAAAGTCGATTCGGTTTGACCAAGAACGCTCACCGTTGAAGTTCTCTCCTATCCATGGGTGTTGCATTAAACGGTCGACGGAATCTTGGCTCCCCTCTACCACAAACTTCCAAACGTGTTCAGCTTGTTGAGCTGTTTCTATGAATGATTCCACTTGGTAAATTTGTGGGCGATGTTGCTCTGGTGCCGTTTCAGCCCAGCTTTCCAATGCCAACATGTAGGCAAATGGGTTGTACTGTGAGTACGTCATGGCATGAGTTATATACATCACCATCTTGAGCTGAAACTCGTCAGCCATGTTAATGAAAGTAAGTGCCTTATCTTTCTCTATGGCGTTTTGAGTCAATACCGTTTCAGTTTGATAGTCATAAACATAAGTGCCGTTACAGCAGATGATTGGAGTATCTAGCCCCAATTCGTAATAGTAAGGTCGTGCTGCTGTGTGGTGTCGGCCAGTAACAATCATGACGTGACAACTTTGTTTGGCTTCTTGAATCGCCTTTTTTACTTCTGGATGAATCGTGTGATCATCCTTTAACACGGTTCCATCGAGATCTAACGCCAGCACTTTATACATAGAGTCCTCTACTTATTCCCTGAAGTCGGGCCTAATCAATATTGAAGCTACTTCGAATAGAAACGACTTACTTAAACGGCTTATTTAAACAAAAAGCCGATTTACTGTTGGCCGTAATAAGCATTTTCACCGTGCTTACGTAAGTAGTGTTTGTCGGATAGTTCTGGCTGAATTTTGATGCCGCTATTCAAGGTGCGCGTTGCCAACGCCATTGCCGACACTTCTTCTAATACCACCGCGTTATGAACGGCGTCGTTGGCATCTTTGCCCCAAGAGAACGGCGCATGTCCTGCAACAATCACACTTGGAACGGCCATTGGATCGATTCGACGTTGCTTGAACTCTTCAATAATCACCAAGCCAGTATTTTTCTCGTACTCTTCAGAAATTTCAGAGTGAGACAATCGACGTGTACATGGGATGTCACCGTAGAAATAATCAGCGTGAGTGGTGCCTAAGGCTGGGATGTCGATACCCGCTTGTGCCCAAATGGTGGCACTGCGTGAATGCGTGTGAACAATGCCACTCACTTCAGGGAAAGCTTTATAGAGCTCTAAGTGCGTTGCGGTATCGCTTGAAGGATTGAGTTTCCCTTCAACAACCTTGCCTTCGAGATCGACGACCACCATGTCTTCAGCCGTCATATCACTGTATTCGACACCTGATGGTTTAATCGCTATCACTCCGTTAACACGGTCAAACTCAGAGACATTACCCCAAGTAAATGTCACCAAACCGTATTTCGGAAGTTGCAAATTGGCTTCTAAAACACGTTGTTTCAATTGGCTATATTTAGACATCGTTGCCTCCTTACGCCGCTTCCGCTTGAAGCAATGCAGCATCAATTAAACGCGCCACTTCTTCTGGGCTTTTGCACGCGCGAAGTTTTGAGAAGTCTTCATCGAATTCAATCAAGTTCGCCACTTGCATGGTGCCTTCGATGTGCTCTTCTGAGTCCTTACCCGCTAGTGTTATCAGCACATCTACAGGCTCATCAACACCTTCAAACGTAATTGGCGCTTCAAGCACGGTTAGCGCAAACCCAGTACGAATAACACCGTCTTCAGGGCGGCAATGTGGCAGTGCGAACGCATCGTGAATACAGATATAAGGCCCTTCTTCGCCAATCGCTTTGGTAATCGCTTCGTAGTAACGCTCTTCAGCCACGCCCGCTTTTACCAATGCGTCAGTACCTAGCTTGATCGCCGCTTTCCAGTCGGTTGCTTTTGCATTCAGTAGGATAGAGTTATTCTTGATAAGAGATTCTTTTAAGTTCATGTTATTGCTCACTTATATAATTGTTTTTATTGGCTCAGCAGTGCGACACCACTGAGCCGTTTTTAATTATTTATGGAAGTTGTTCTCGATGATGGAAACAAGTTCGTCGCCGAAAGTTTTCACCATAATCATGTTCTTAACCGCTAACTGTTGCTTACCTTCCGGCAGACCCGTGATCTTCGCTGCAAGAGCAACCGAAGTAACGATGATGTCGAATGAACCAAGGTGTGATTTGTAATCAGTGATGGCGCTGTTAAAGGTCGAGCTTGGGATGCCTTTCTTGTCCAAATACTCTTTGATTTTCTTAGAGCACATCATTGAAGAACCTTGTCCTGAGCCACAGCACACTAAGACACGAACCGGTTTCTGGTCAGCGGCTGGTGAGATTCGAGTTTCTGATGTTGTAGAAGCTGCCGTTGTTGAAACAGATGGTGCTTCAGCGGTTGCTGTCGATTGTTGTGGAACCGCGACTTCAACCTCAATACCTTCAGGCGTTACTGCGGTCATTGTTTCAGCAGCAGCTTCTGCGTCTTCTTCAGCTCGTAGTTGCTTAGAAGCGAAGTACATGTAGATGCCAGCCAAAGCCAAAATCACAAAGAAGAACATGCTAGAGCTTGAGATACCTTGCATGATTGGTGGGAATACCAGAGCCCAGTCAGCCATGCCCATCCAGCCATTAAACTCAGTACCTGATTGAGCGAAGATATGGATTGCCCACGCAGAGCCAACCACTTCGATGATGCCCATCACGAAACAGATCTTCATCACCGCTTTCCAGCCACCAAAGTGGTTAGCAAACACACCGATAGTGGCGTTCGAGAAGAACATTGGGATAAAGCCAGGAATGATCATGATTGGTGCGTCAAACGCTAGCATTGCAAGAACAGCGGTGAATTGACCCACTGCGCCCCACATGAAACCAAATACCATTGCGTTAGGAGAGTAGGCGTAAATAGCAGCACAATCGATTGCTAAAACAGCGTTAGGAATAAGGCGTTGAGAAATACCGTTAAATGCCTCGGACAGTTCCGCAACGAACATGCGAACACCAGTAACGATGACTTGAATGGCAACAGCGAATTTCAAACCAGTTTCAAAAATGTAGATAAACCAGTGCGTTTTACCTGCCATGTCCTGAAGGTTATCAAGACCGAACGAAAGAAGAATAATGCCGAAGAAGCCAGTCATTACTAACGTTGTTGCAGCGATACTGTCGTGGAAAATGTGTAACCACTTAGGCAGTTTGATGTGGTCAACACTGTCGTTCTTGTCGCCAAGCTTCGGTGCAACCTTGGTGGCTACCCATGAAGCAAACTGTTGTTGGTGACCAATCGAGAAACCCGCACCACCAGTGACTTCTTGAGTCGGCTTGAACATGATGTTTGAGGAGATACCCCAGTACAACGCCATCAATATTGCTGAATAAATAATGGTTTCCCACATACCTGCACCAAGCACGAAGTAGAAAACAGCAATGAGGCCAGCTTGCTGGAACATGATATGCCCAGTCAGCATGATGGTTCTGATACCCGTAATACGTCGGAAGGCAACAAGTAGAATGTTTAGCCCAAGAGCCAGTAATACTGCATACCCAACCCAAGAGTAGTTGTCGCCCATGGTTTCCATGGTGGACATCATGGAGGTGTACGGGTCAATTACCGATCCCGTTAATCCATGTATTTCACTCATTTTTTCAATAACCGGTTTAAAACCCGCTACCAATGTTCCTGCACCTACCTGCACTATCATGAAACCAACGATGGTTTTAATAGAGCCGGAGATAACAGTTGTTGCGTCACGTTTTAGAAGGATGTAGCCGAGACAAGTAACAAGACCGAGTAGCAACGGTGCTTTGGTCATTACCTGACTGTAAAAAATATAGAAAATATCGTATAAGAATTCCATATCTTTACCCCTGATTGATTTTTAATTTTAATGATTTGTAGGATGTGATGATTCTAGTTTTGCTCACGAACTAGACTTTACCAATCAAAAGTAATCATTCAATGCTCACTTGTGATTACTTTGATTTATATCAATTAACCACACCCAGAATGTGCTTAATTGAGCTTTAGATCACACGTGAAAATTATAAATACAATAAAATCAACCACTTATAAAACATTGTGATTAATGTCTGGTTTTTATAGCGATGTGGTTTGACAATCATGATGGTGATTATTAGAATCAAAACAAATCAAAAGTAATCATTAAATTGTCACAACGACAAAAAGAGTGATAAATATGAATGAAGTACAAAGACATAACGGCATTGTGTCGCTGTTAGAAGATATGCAGACAATCAACGTCTCTCATATTATTGATAAATTTAGCGTTTCTCCTGCTACTGCTAGGCGCGATATCGCTAAGTTAGATGAAGTTGGCCGACTTAGAAAAATTCGAAATGGTGCGGAACGAGTAGAAACTCAGAAGAGAAAGTGGTCACCACTGAATATCAACAGCACTGAGTTCTATGAAGAGAAATCAGAGATTGCTCAAGCAGCTGCAGGGCTTTGTCAGGCTGGCGATACAGTCGTGATCAACTGTGGTTCGACGGCTTTCCTACTCGGTCAGCAATTATGTGGCGATGACGTTCAAATCGTAACGAACTACTTTCCACTCGCAAGCTACTTGATCAACGAAGATCATGACGATGTCATCATCATTGGTGGTCAATACAACAAAGCGCAGAACATCTTTCTAAACCCTGCCCCTAATTCATTAGGTGGCTATGCGGGAAACTGGATGTTCACCTCAGGTAAAGGCTTAACCGATGCCGGGCTGTACAAAGCCGACATGTTAACGGCCGTAGCCGAACAACAAATGCTCGAACAGGTCGATAAGCTTGTCGTCGTGGTCGATAGCTCAAAAGTTGGACAACGTACCGGAATGCTCTTTTGCAGCACCAAGCAAATAGACATTGTCATCACCGGTAAAGACGCCAATCCCGAAGTCGTAAAACTGATTGAAGCTCAAGGGACGCAAGTCATCCTAGTTTAAATCGCAGGGCTAACTAGCCCACCAATAATAATAAATTTAGCTCAGTGCCTTAATCCAAATTAAGGCGCTCGGCTCCCTACATCCAAAATTAATCAAATTATTGAAATAAAAGGTATTATCATGAGCAATGTAAACGAAATCACTCGCGAGTCTTGGATCCTAAATACATTCCCTGAGTGGGGCACATGGTTAAATGAAGATATTGAACAAACAGTTGTGCAACCGGGTACGTTTTCTATGTGGTGGCTGGGTTGTACAGGTATTTGGCTAAAATCAGAAGAAGGTGCAAACCTATCAATGGACTTCTGGTGTGGTACTGGTAAAAAAACACAAGCCGTTCAAAAAATGAAAAACCAGCACCAAATGATGCGTATGGGCGGTGTGGAAGCACTTCAACCAAACCTACGTACCGCGATCTTCCCATTGGACCCTTTCGCTATCAAAGAGATCGATGCAGTTATGGCATCTCATGACCACGGCGACCACATTGATATCAACGTTGCAGCGGCAGTTCTACAAAACTGCGGCGACCACGTTAAATTCATTGGCCCTAAAGCGTGTGTTGATTTATGGATGAAATGGGGTGTGCCAGAAGATCGGTGTGTTATTGCTAAAGTTGGCGACGAGATCAAAATCAAAGACGTGAACATCAAGGTTCTTGACGCATTCGACCGTACAGCTCTAGTGACACTTCCTGAAGGAACATCTTCCCTAGACAAAGAAATTCTAGACGGAATGGACGACCGTGCAGTGAACTACCTAGTAGAAACAACAGGCGGTTCAGTTTACCACTCTGGTGATTCTCACTACTCAAACTACTATGCTAAACACGGTAATGACCACAAGATCGACGTTGCACTGCTTTCTTACGGTGAGAACCCACGTGGCGTAACAGACAAAATGACATCTTCAGACATTCTTCGTGCTGCTGAGTCTTTGAACTGTGAAGTAGTTGTTCCGTTCCACCACGACATTTGGGCTAACTTCCAAAATGACCCGCGTGAAATCGAAATGCTGTGGAACATGAAGAAAGAACGTCTTCAATACGGCTTCGCACCTTTCTTCTGGCAAGTTGGTGGTAAATACACATACCCAACAGATAAAGGCCGCATGCACTACCAGCACTTCCGTGGCTTTGCAGACATCTTCACAAATGACCCAGAACTGCCATACCGCGCATTCTTGTAAACATTAAGAAAAGCACTAACTAGGGAGCAATGCGCTCCCTTTTTTTATCATCGAATAAGGATGTTGATATGGTATTACGTGAGTTCAAAAAACATTTCAGTCGTGGCGACCTGAAAGCAGCAATTGGTGTCGTGTCCCCAGGAGCTAATGGTTATTACTTAATGGTCAAAAGTCATAAGTGGGGAGTAAACAGCTTTCTTGAATCCGACAGAAAAATGCAACCCAGGGTATTCAAGACTCAACAAGCTTTGTTGAACGCCGCTAAAGCAATCGGTTTTTCCTACCACTCGATTGATATCCAACATTTATAATCAAGATTGTTAGATATTGGGTTGATTCTGTTATCGGTGTCGCTTCGTAAAATAACCAAACATTCAGAGCCTGAATACCACCACTCCAAAATCATCTGTTTATCTACTCGACAAAAATAATTCTTACAATTAAGCGTTTATATTCATTAATAATATTGGCGGCGGGCGGCATAATAGCCGCGAATCCTTCTAACGAGTTTGGTTATGTTCTACAAGCGTCTTTTGGTATTGGCTTTACCGCTTACTTTTGTGTTTCCCATCCATGCTGAAACGTTTGGTGAGCGAATGGCGCGTATCGAACAAGAGAATGTACTGGCGAAAACCATGAGTGAAGAACAAGTTGAGTTGATACAAAAAGTCGTACAGACCAATCACAGCGCTAAAGTGGCGTTAACCCACCACCAACGCATTTTAGGCCAATATAAGGTTGAGACATCTTCTTCTGAGTTATTTGTAAAATGGCGTCAACTCGGTAAGCAGTTAGACGCTCAATACGAGACAGATTACCCCGGCTACCCTAAGCACGCTTTTCAAGAATATCCTGCGGCTTCAAGCAAAGTCGATGGCTACCTTTTTGCTTTAATCGACAATGGTTTAAACGAGCAATCGTGGATCGCCAAAGAGTTTAAGCAGTGTAAAAAGAATAAGCTAATATCCCGAACCTAAGCTCAAGTCTGCTCTGGTTCGAGAGTACTCACTCACATTGGTTCTAATAAAGTAAGAACAGCCCTTCATAACCGCCAATTTCTATTTCACTCACATAGTCACCAACGTTACCGTTAGCATCAACAGGTTTCATTGGAACATCCAGCGCGATGGTGAGTTTTGCCGCGTCATAAAAGCTCGGATTCTTACCGTGGAAATCCGTGCGATACAACACACGACCATTGCTGAACTCTCTCGCTAACACCATGTCCTCAGGGCCACCAGCAACCACCTGATTTTCAGATTGATACATAAAGTACGTGAACGTCGGTAGAACGTGAGTGATACCATTGGGCAGATCAGCATGCACCATTTCGTTCATCGAGGAATCGCCAACGATGGTGTAGTCAGCAGGCTGAGGTGTCGTTGTCGAAAGCATCAAAGGAATCGGCGCAAAGCCATGTGGGATTTGATGACTCGGCTCTCCCAAGTCAACGGCCAATAACGAACTGGGTTGGTAGGCGATGTTTTTAGGGACACCACTTTGCCAGAAAGTGTCAGCCGTCGTATTGCCACTTCCATAGACGTAACCATTGTTCCACTGATTAAAGTAGCTATGTTGAGCGTGTCGATTGAGGTGGTAGATCGCTAGGGTCGAGTATTGGTCTTGCTTCCAATTATCTTCACTATTTCCAAGATACTGAACTCGCCCATAACGCGTTGTCGCCTGAAAAATAACACTTTGCCCATTGTAGGCGAGCGCAGAATTATCCCAGAATTTTGAGATCCCCGAGTAACCACTAAACCCAGTAGACGGAAAAATGTAGTGCTCGCGTAAATACAGAGAGCCCGCCTCGCTAAGATGAGACTGTCCATTTCGACCCAGTAAGTTCGCGGTTCCGATATTCAACCCAATCGACGCATCACTTTCTAAAGCAGAAAGATTTTTGAGAAACGCTGAAAATTGTTGCTTGTAGAGATCATCCGCTTGATTCGAACCCGCAACAGCTCCTAACTCTTGAACATGCCCGCCAGAGTGAACATAGAACTGGTTCGAGCCAATGAGTTTATTTGTGTCGTCGTTGTACGCACCATTCAAACCTTGTCTTGCCCAGCTTTGCTTGTAGTAGCGATGAATAGCAGATAGATAATCCGCGTTTGCGACGTTCGTTAGCGACCAAGATGAGTTAGCGCTCCACATTCGACCAAATGGCACCACTCTTGATTCCCAACGAAAACGTGCTGTCGCGTTCTTATTGGTTCGATTTCGATACTCGCTTGGCGACAAGTAGTTATCACCATCTAGATCTGCAGACACATCAAAACCACGGATTTTTCGCCATTGGCTGATAGCATTGCCGTCCGGGGTTGAAGTCGGAGCATCGGTTAACTTGACGGTTGGAAAACTGTTTTTGAGTTTTACTTCTTTTAAACGCGGCCTGTCGTCGGCATTCTCACTTTGCCAACGAACTCTCACAACGTATAAGCGCCCACCATCTCTCAAAAAGGTTGAACCAAAATACTGGCCGCCGCCATAACTCGCACCGCTCCCATCATGAGTTGTAGCTCTTAACCAGTTATCCGGAAGGTTCCAGATCACCGATTGGTTTTTGGTCATATTGAGCGTTTTGTCTTTCTTTACATCAAGCCTTTCCCATTGTGAAACCCTACCCTGAGAATCAATAGCAGTTGGGTATTCAATCCAAAATTCACCGCTGCCAGCAAACTGTGAGAACTTAAAGGTCAGCCGTTCGAACTGTTCAGCATGATAGACATACAAAGCCCCACCCTGTTCGAAATTCTCAAACACATCGGCATCCCACGGAGGCTCTTGATACAACCAAAAACCAGCATGGTCTTCACTGGTTGTATAACCCAAGATCATAGGTTTTCGGTTTAAAAGGGTCTTTTCGCCATGAGTTTTATCAACTTCGGCAATGACAGTATCTTCAGAAAAGTGCAGGAAATAGTCTTCGAAATTGAGGCCTTCTAACTCAGCTTGGTTACGGAGATCGTTCTCCAACCAACCCGAGTTCATCGCCATGACTTGGTTGTACATATAACCAATTGTCGTGGCCCGCTCATTGTCGGCTTTGTCGGCATAAGCTCCGAACACAATATCACTGTTGGAAATTTCCCAATCAATGACGGCATTCGTAGATAGTGGGGAGCCCAAAAGATCAACACCAACTTCATGTTGCCCTGGCAGCACAACCGCTGTACCAACAGCAAAAGCGTAACCAGCGATTAAACATGACGGTATGAGTGCGAGCAGCCCAGAAATGTAGGTTTTCATGATTCAAATTTCCTAATCGATACTGTCATGCCTTAAATCACAAAACGAAAAGTCAGCCAACTTACGTGTCAATTTAGGAATCAAAATACGAAAAAAGTATCGACTACATGGCTCTATTGTTCAAGTGCTCGTCTGTCTTGTTTCATCGGTGGCAAGTAAAACGAGCAAATGCCGATTCAAAATCAATGCATTAAGGAAAATATAAGTTTTTGTGATTTTAATTTTATTTGGAAACCAAGTATCTCCGGCTAACGAGAAATCAGCTCAGATTTTCTCAAAATGAGAATAATACGGTTTGGAAGATGAGAAGTTATCAGAGCCTAGAACTCAGAATAGGACTTGGATTTGCTGTATCGAATCTCAGTTTGAGCGCCACACTATTGAAACTCAATTTGGATAGGCTGTCTAAACAAGAACGATGACAACGCTCCTTAAAGCCTCTTGTTCCACTTCCCTTGATGGTCGCGATCGCAATTTTCTTGCGTATCGTAGCTAACATGCTTATCGATATTCTTCAGTTGAATTCCAACTTGATTGAACGCTTGTTGAATAGCCCCTGAGACACTCTGTTGACCTTCGCCACTTAAGAAGTTCGTTCTATCCTGATTGGTATCGAATACACAGACAATTTTCAAACTTTGCGGAAAAGAGGAAAAGTTGACCGAGTGAGTCACCCACAAAAAACCATCGAAGCCTTTCAGCGTGTCTTCACAAACGTCAGTTAACACGTCTCTGATTTGATTCTCGATTTTCTTATCTGATTTACGCATGCGGCAAAGGTCCTATTTAACACCTTAAAAAATAAGGTTTTTCGGTCAGTTTCGTACTACCTGATATTGGACACTGTGGCGGTTTCAAATGCAAAGTATTTATTGGGGAGAGTCGACTGGAAGATATAGAGGAAACGCCTCATGTTTGATAGCTTACGAGGCGATCAAACATGAGACGAGTATAGAATTTACTAAAACATTAGCTCGCCGCATGTTCCCAATCAGTTAATAACTTCATGATTACGCGAGAGTCTTGGTGGGTTGCCATTGGCGCAGCAAGTTGTGTATCACCTTGCTCAACCGCTTGGCGGATATTGCGCACTTGATAATGGAAACCATCACCTTGCGCTTCGACTTTCACTTCACGTGTCGACGTTTCATAGATCTCTACCGTAAACGTGTTTTCTGCCATCGGTAGCCATGGATTAGTATCTAGCGTGATACAGCCTTTGCTGCCTAGGATCGTAAAACCATGCTTTAAACCGTGGTCTTCAGCAGTGTGGATTTGTGCGGTAAAACGGTCGTTGAAATGCATCATCGCCGACGATTCACAGATATTGCCATCTTCGCCTCGTCGACCGATTGCTGAGATCTGCACGTCATCGAACACGCTCTCACCAAATTGCTGCTGCGCAACAGAGTGAATCAGCGACATTGGGTAACAGCCAAGGTTGTATAGCGCGCCTTTGCTCGCAGGATTCACGAACTGATCAATCGCCGCAACGTAGGAACCTTGAATTGAACGCACTTCGCCAATCTCACCAGTTGCCAGTTCTTGATGAAGCTTGGTGATAAGTGGATGGTTTAAATACATCAAACCTTCAGCAAAGAATACGCCCGCTTCTTTCACGGCTAGTAAAGCTTGCTCGGTTTTTTCCATATCTACCGACAAAGACTTCTCACACAAGATCGCTTTGCCTTTTTGAGCCGCTTTAATCACATACTCATGATGAACGTGGTTTGGTAGAGCAATGTAGATAATGTCGACCGACTCATCTTCAATCAAGGCTTCATAGTTGTTGAAGGTTCGTGTTGGCTGGTATTGGGCAGCAAACTCATTGAGTGTTTTCTCTGTGCGTCCAGCAACAGCATACAGCTCACTTTGAGCATCGCCTTTAATCGCATCCGCCATTACGCCTGAGATAAAGCTGGTTCCTAGGATTCCCCATTTCATGTCTTAGATCTCCTGCTCTTGTGCTTTGATAGGCCCACGTTGCGTTTCGAATGCTTGAACCAACTCGGTAATATCACGCTCAATAAACGCTTGGGTATGAGGCATCACAAAGTGCTGATTGATCGCCTCGCGGTTTACGTATTGCTCAAGCAAGATCACACGATCGCTTTGGCTTTGATCATAGGTTGCAATTGCTTGTAGGCAGCCCGGTTCGCTTTGCATGTCTAAACAAAACTGTTCGATAGCTTCGAGCGCAGCTGCTCGTTCTATGTTGGTTTTGATCTTAAGTTCGGCAGTAACAAAGATAGTTTCATTCGTTTGAGGCATTGCACACTCTTATTTTAGTTAATTATCGGTTTGCCATTAATATAATTAACCCCTAATAATTGATAAACTCACCTTTTGTTTATTGTTTATCAACCAAGAGTGTTCAATGGATAAGTTAACCAGCATGAAAGTCTTCGTCTATGTGGTGGAACAAGGTAGCTTTCGCAGCGCCGCAAACCACTTCAACCTGTCGGCGACCATGATAAGCAAACATGTCCATTCCTTAGAAGCCAGTTTGAAGTCTCAGCTGATCCACCGCACCACGCGTAAGCAATCGTTAACCGATTCAGGACAACTTTACTATCGTGAGTGTAAGCGAATTCTCGAAGACATCAGCAATGCAGAGAACCTGATTCAAACCTTGGAAAATCAACCACAAGGCACGGTAAAAATAAACTGCCCTGTCACCTATGGAAACAAGGTACTCGCCCCTATCGTAGCTAAGTTTCTCGCGCATCACCCAACCATTAACGTTGAGCTGATGTTGAATAATGACCTTGTTGATCCTTATTCATCTGACATTGACCTGATTGTGCGAATTGGTGACCTATCCGATTCAAGCTTGGTCGCAAGGTATTTAGGGGATTATGAGATGTGTTACTGCGCGGCGCCCGCTTACCTAAACCAACATGCTGAAATCAGAGTATTGGAAGACTTGGCGCAGCACCCATCGCTTGGATTCAGTTACAGCAGCCAAGCTCCTCACGCCACACCGAATAAAGAACGTGTGCGCTTGATGTCGAATAATGGTGATGTGTTGCGGTATGCCGCCCTGCAGGGTGTGGGCGTGTTGTTGCAACCGACTATCTTAGTCGCAGAAGAGATTGATCGTGGAGCGCTGTTGGAAATCCTACCCGGCATGGCGCCGTTACCAAAGCCGATTCACTTGCTCTACAAAACCAAGCAACTGTCGTTGAAGAACAGAACCTTTGTCGAGTTCTTGTTAGCTGCGTTTGCTGAGTAACTAAGCGCTTTCTAAACAACAAAGACCGCTAGACTGTTTGCCATTGGCTCATCAAGCGCTTGCCAAGATCAGAGGGCGTGGTGTTATGGACGATCATCTCATCACATTGGTTGAACACCATGAAGTGTTTTAGTTCATCGCATAAAGCATGAACCAACAACTCATGGTTTTTAATTCGCTCTTCCACAACCAAGTTACGGATATTGAGCAAACCACTCTTCCTGTCGACCTTGCAATCCATTCGTGCCACCAGCTCACCTTGCCACAGAATCGGTAAGCTAAAATAACCAAACTGACGCTTGGCCTCTGGAACATAGCATTCTAGGAGGTAATCAAAGTTGAACAATGATTGCATTCGCTTTCGTTGAATCAGCAGGTTATCAAACGGAGACAGTATCTTAAGCTTGGTTCTGGAAAGAGGTTGATTCAGCAGTTCAAAAGCACCTGGCAGGACATAGTAATCAGAGCCTTGAATATCTACTTTCAGAACCTGCTTATCTTCAAGCATCTGTTGGAGTGCTCTCTGAATCAAAGGCTTTGTGTTCTTGAGTAGGTAGCTCATTTCCGACGCTATTCCAACTCCGTTAGCCTCTAAATAACGTGTTATCAGATGCTCGATGTACTCTTGTTCTGTCGGCTCAGAGGTATCAATTCCGCTCGGTAAAACTCGCTCGGTTAGGTCATACACCTTATGAAAGTTAACTCGGCTTGGCACCATTAAGTCGCCTTGCATGAACAATGTTTCTAATGCTTGCTTGGCCGGTTTACCGCCCCAACCGCCGGGGTTTGGCCTATCCCCTTCAAAATCTTTCGCCATCAACGGCCCTTCATTCTCAATACGTTTGAGAACATGAGCCATCAGTGCGTCATTCTTTTTATACCAATGCTTGAGCTTACCGCTCGCAAAGCCATTCTTGCGGTGTAGGCTGAATCGGAAGTCACGCATGGGTAAATACGCGGCGGCATGCGACCAATACTCAAATACTTCTCGACGCTCTAACAGCTTATCAAGATGGTTCAGTTGGTAATCTTGATTGCGATTCCAAAGCGTGTGGTGGTGAGCTCGCTGAATCACAGAGATGGTATCAATTTGCACAT
Organism: Vibrio sp. 10N.222.55.A1; assembly: GCF_041473835.1. Classification (NCBI taxonomy): domain Bacteria; kingdom Pseudomonadati; phylum Pseudomonadota; class Gammaproteobacteria; order Vibrionales; family Vibrionaceae; genus Vibrio; species Vibrio sp. 10N.222.55.A1. Next base: position 25,852 of record NZ_JBFRSX010000001.1, read on the forward strand.
AGCCAAGGTTTTCAATCGCAGACAACGTGTTCGCCAAAGCGCCCCCATTGCGTTGCTTTTTAGGTGGCAACTTCTTAGGCGGCAGCTTTTGCGAAAGCAATACCAGTTTTTGCGCTTGAGCGAGTGACAGTGATTCCATGAAATTCAGACTCTAATTGATAGCAATGATCCGTTTATGATTCAGCAATAAGCTCTTGAAGAATCTGCTTGTAGGTTTCTACCGTCTGCGCGCCCGTTACTGCACTCTTACGGTTGAACACCACAGCAGGAACCGCAGAGATCCCCATGCGTTGCCATTCAAACTCTTGCGCTTCAATTTGCTTCAAGTTGTCGGTGTTCTTTAGGCGCTTCAGTGCCTTCGTTGAGTCTAAGCCAACCGCTTCAAGCTCTTGTGCAATGACTTCAAGATCGGACAGGTCTTTTTGCTCTGTGAAGTGAGCAGCAAAGAAGCGTAGCTTTAACTCAGTCTGTTTGCCGTGCGCTAGTGCAAAATCGAGAAGTACATGTAGATGACGTGAATTGACCATTCTCATACTGTCATAAAAATTGAAATCGAAACCAACCGCTTGGCCGCGAGCCGAAAGCTGTTCTCGTGAACGTTGGCTCTCTTCTGCGCTAGAACCGTATTTTCTCATGATATGGGCACGCAGGTTTTCGCCCTCTTGCGGCATGTCAGGGTTAAGCTCAAACGGCTGCCATTCAAGTTCAATCTGTTGTTCTAAGCCAAGTTCCGTAATGGCTTGCTCTAAGTTTTTGTAGCCGACCACGCACCAAGGGCACATTACGTCAGAAATAATATCAAGTTGAAGTTTCTTGCTCATAATCATTCCAAATATCGTTACTAAGGCGTATCCAATTCAAAGTGAATACCCATCTTTCTGGTTAGACTACAACAAGCTGAACACTCGTTCAAATTTAACTCAATACAACAGCAGCCAACAAAAAAGCCAACTCATTTTCACGAGTTGGCTTTGATAAAAATCGAATCTAGCTTAAGAGCGTTACGCTAGCAACTTCTCAAGTACTTGGAACACACCCGCGTCAACGTTACTTGGCGCGCCAAAACGCGCGATCTCTTTTAACTTTGGATGCGCGTTTTCCATCGCGTAAGAGTGGTAGCTCTCTTTAAGCATTTCCAAGTCATTTAGGTAATCACCAAAGCTCATGGTCTGCTCGTAAGTGAAACCTAATGTGTTCTGTAGATGTTTAATCGCCGCACCTTTTGACGCTTCAGCGTTCATCACATCTAACCAAATTTTTGCGCTTACAACCACTTGGTAGTTCTCACCGAATTTGGCATCAATAGTTGGGTTCACTTTCTCTTGTGAACCGTCGAAGTGACAGATAGCCACCTTGATGAAATCGTCTTCTACCGCCAGTAAGTCTTCTACTTGCTCACGGCGATGGTAGTACTTAGAGATCTCCGCCAGAGCACGCTCATCTTTGGTTTCGATGTATGCCGATTTCTTACCGCATAGCACCACATGCGCGCCTTCAATAGCTCGAGCTTCTTTAATGATCTCTTTAATGGCATCGGTATCAAGCAAGCAGCTGTAAAGTTCTTGGCCTTTGTGCATCACTAATGTGCCGTTTTCAGCAATAAACATCATGCGATCTTTAAGCGGGGAAAATGTTTCTAGCAAGCTGTAATACTGGCGGCCAGACGCGGCAGCAAAAATAATATCTTGCGCTTCTAAGCGCTCATAAAGATTGAAAAACTCAGGGTCGAGCTTTCCATGCTCATCGAGTAAGGTGCCATCCATATCAGTCGCGATAAATTTGATGTTTTGTTGGGGCATGTCGGGCGTACCTATTATTGGATTATGATCATTCGTTATCTTGAGTAACGGTTCTGGGTTCGATTATATCGCTAGAGTCGCTGGTGAATACAATGCTTATTTTACCGCCTGTCAGTCACTGTTTCACATCTTTCCAAGGCAAACGCTAACAGAAGCGCATTCCAGTTTGAAGGGTTAAGTCCTACATACAAGATGTGCGTTAGGTCACACTCCACTATATTCTTTCCTGTCTCTCCATCACTTTATTCCGACCACAGTCATTATGATTTTAGCTATTATTACGACCTTGCTTTGCATCGTTACCGTCAAGTTTCTAATCACACTTGCGAACTTAGAGCGCCATCGTATTCACATTGAACCTAAAATATCGTTCAAAAGAACTGAGTGGCCGACTGTTTCCGTCATTATTCCTGCGCGAAATGAAGAAGACAATATTGAAATCAGCCTTGGCTCTCTATTGAAGCAGAGCTACCCAAAAGACAAGTTTGAAGTCATTGTTGTTGATGACTTTTCTACTGACTCAACCCGTGCAAAAGTAGAAGCATTGATCAGTAAGTTCGACGTTAACGCGCGCTGTATTTCAGGTAGAACGTTACCGACCGGATGGCTTGGTAAGAGCAATGCATGTATGGCTGGCGCACTCAACGCGAGCGGTGAATATGTGTATTTCATTGATGCAGATACCGATTCAGCACCCGCGATGCTACAGAGCGTTATCGACTTTGCTATCCAACAAAAAACTGATCTCTTATCGTTTAATCCAAAACAAACTTTTGCGTCTGTGGCAGAAAAAGCGACCTTGCCGGGCATCTTTCTATCGATCGCATCTTATATGAACTTTAAAAACTCGAACGACATGACTAAGGAAGAAGCGATTGCTAACGGTCAGGCGATGTTGTTTACCCGAAAATCCTACGACGCAGTCGGTGGACACGCCGCAGTAGCAAACGCGATATCGGAAGACATCGCCTTTGCAAAAGTCATGAAGGTCAATGGATTTAAGATTTTCTGGGCATTTGCAGACAAACTAATGAGTACGCACATGTATTCAGACTTCAACTCAATCTGGGCTGGCTTTTCCAAAAACATGAATCTTATTGTGAATTGTCAATCGCAAGCACAAGCTTTAAAAGTCTTCATCAAAGCCAACATCATCGCATGGGCGGGACCGCTTTTGATGCTGGTATCGGCGAACGCCTTCATCAGTGACATGTCTGCCATTCATGCTTATTCGCTCATTGTCAGCTCTGTGATGCTCTTGGTGTCGATCGTCACCTACTTCATTTTGGTTAAGGAACTGTTTGTTCCCGCAAAATTTGCGTTAACCGTACCCTTCGGTATTTGTGTTCAAAGCCTACTCGTGCTGAACAGTTACCGCTTATCTAAAACCAATAAAATCAGCTGGAAAGGGCGCTCATTAACATGATGAATAAGATTATTACTTTGCTTCTTCTTGCTTGTTCAGTTTCGGTGTTTGCATCAGACACCGATGGCTGGTCACTGGCACGCGATAAAAAAGGCATCGAGGTTTATAACCGTAAAATTGAAGGCAGTCACTTTAAAGAATTTCGAGCAGAAGGCGACATCAACGCGTCCCTCACTTCTATTATCGCACTCTTTATCGATACCTCTGTTGGCACGCAATGGGTAGAAAACATCGATGACATGGAAGAAATAGAGCATTTTAGTGCGGCGCACACGATCACCAAAACCTATACCAAGGCACCTTGGCCAGTTGCCGATCGTGAAGCTATCGTAGAGAACGTCATCACTCAAGATCCAAAGACGATGGTTGTCACCATTGATCAGCATGGTAGGCCTGATTACCTGCCAAACAATAATAAAAAAATCATCAGAGTGGCTGAATTAGAGGCGAGTTGGATCCTGACACCAATCGACGAAAACACCACCCATATCTCTTATCGAGTATTGAGTGATCCAGGTGGCGATATTCCGTATTGGCTCATTAACATGGTGGCCGTTTCTCAGCCTTACAACACGCTTCGCGGGTTATCTAAGATGTTGGATTCTGGTGAGTACACCGATCGTCGCCTTGATTTCATCGAGAACTACACGTCACTTTAACAATGCAATGAATACTCTAGAGGTCTATATTGTGAAATTTCCATTCTCTCCAATCGCAGCGATATTGCTTGTAGCATCAAGTTCAGTATTTGCTAATCAAATCATTGTCGATACTAAAGGTGTTGATGAAACACAGTATCACGCCGATCTGTATGAATGTGAGCAATACGCTCAACAAGTGAAGCCTGAAGAGGTCGATTCTCTTGGCAGCGATATTGTCGGTTCAACCGCTAAGGGTGCAGCGCTGGGTGCGGTTGGTGGAGCCGTCTCTGGCGGGAGTGGTCATGATGGTGCAAAAATTGGTGCTGGCATCGGTATTATCAGCGGCGCTTTAAAGCACGGTGCTCAAAAAAGACAATCCGCCGAGCTATCTGAGCAGCAGAAGTTTCAAGTGAATCGTAACTGTATGATCAACCGAGGCTATACCGTTCTTAACTAGCGGATAACCGAGCAAAATGGCGTTTAATCGATGTTCACGCCATTTTGCGTAGCTGAGTCAAAGCAGAGTTCAACCATAGTCCCTGAATCGCCACCTTAAAGTTCGTTCAAATAGACAGTGAGCATTGACCCCTATTTAAAATAGGCTTATCATTAATCGTCTTTTAACGATTAATGAAAGTGAGACGTCAATATGAACTCAACTTGCTCGACATCTGGTGGCTGTTCTCTGCCCATCGAACACGGTGATGCTAAAGCAGAAAAGCAAATGGCCGCACTGGCGAAAGCACTCGCTCACCCAGCAAGAATACGTATATTGAGTATCCTTTCCACGTTAGAAAAATCGGGCGGCTGCTTGAACAGTGATCTGGTGAGTGAATTGGGTTTAGCTCAATCAACGGTATCAGAGCACTTAAGAATATTAAAAGCCTCAGGTTTTATTACGGCTGAGTCGATTCCGCCGAAGATGTGTTACCGCATCGACCGCGACAATATTCAACGCTTCGAATCGATATTTAACAGCATTTTAAAATAGAAGTTCACGCTTGAATGATCGGCTTTGATAGCCTTTACTTTTAAGCGTGTTTTTTTGCCACAACCAATCGTTTTTCGACGATTTACGATATCAACTAAGAGAGATTATCATGAAACCAAAGTTAGGTTTTCTAGATCGCTACTTAACACTGTGGATTTTTATTGCCATGGGCCTTGGTGTACTACTCGGCACCCTATTCCCACAGATCGAACAGTGGAACGATTCAATGTCTGTTGGCACCACTAACATTCCGCTTGCGATTGGCCTTATCTTAATGATGTACCCACCTCTGGCTAAGGTTAACTACAACCTGCTAGGCACTGTGGTAAAAGATAAGAAAGCCATTAAGCTCTCTTTGATCATGAACTGGATCGTTGGTCCAATTCTGATGTTTGTATTGGCACTAACTTTCTTGGGAGACCACCCAGGTTACATGGTTGGGGTGATTCTGATTGGTCTTGCTCGTTGTGTGGCGATGGTTCTGGTTTGGAACGACATCGGCGGCGGTAACAAAGAGTACGGCGCGGCATTGGTTGCTCTAAACAGTGCATTCCAAGTGGTGAGCTACAGCTTTATGGCGTGGTTGTTCATCAGCGTTCTTCCACCAGTATTTGGTTACGAAGGCATGTTGGTTGATATCTCGATGATCGACATTGCACACAGTGTACTTATCTACCTAGGTATCCCATTCCTAGCGGGCTTCCTAAGCCGTAAGATCCTTGTGTCGATGAAAGGCGAGCAGTGGTACAACGACGTATTTATTCCACGCATCTCTCCAATCACACTGATTGCACTACTGGCGACTATCGTTCTGATGTTCAGCCTGAAAGGTGAAATGATTGTTGAACTGCCAATGGACGTTCTATTAATTGCGGTTCCACTGACTATCTACTTCACTGCGATGTTCTTCATCAGTTTCTTCATCGGTAAAAAGATGGGCATCGAGTACGACAAGAACGCATCAATTGCATTTACAGCAACAGGTAACAACTTCGAGCTAGCGATTGCCGTGGCTATCTCAGTATTCGGTATCAACTCAGACCAAGCGTTTGCAGGCGTTATCGGTCCACTGATTGAAGTCCCTGTGCTGATTTACCTTGTGAACGTGGCGCTTAAGATGAAAGACAAGTACTACAACGGTCAGACGGTTAAACCTAGCGTATAGCATCTACGTCTACACCTAGAACTAGAACTAACAAAAAGCAGCATCACTTTGAACAGAAAGGCTCACACGTTAAACGGTGAGCCTTTTCTTTATTCAGTTTCGTCTAATAGGCCTTTCAATGCTTGTTCAAGCCAAAGTAATGCAGGACCTTTTGAGCGTGTTTTAGACAGAACAAGATCAACCGGAGGCGACCAAGTTTTATGGTCAAATGACACATTCACCTCTACCAAGCGCTGTTTAATAAGCTCTTCTTCAACAAGGTGTTTCGGTAAGTATGCCCAGCCAATATCACTGCCGAGTACCATCTCTTTGATCACAATAAAGCTGTTTGACCACCACACTTTACCGGCAATCATCGGAAACTGATCCATCACCTTCCCCTTGTCTCCCCTCAACACTAACTGACGATGTGGGAGTAAATCAGGGAGTTTCGCGACACCTGTTTTTGCGAGCGCATGACTTGGATGACACACAGCAATAAACGGTAAGTGACCGATAAAGCATGGCTCAGAACCGACATCAAAAGCCAAGTTGGTAAACATCAATCCAATGTCGGCTCTCTCTTCGATAATTAACGGATTGACCTCTGTCGTGGTACACGCAACCAGTTCCACTTCAGTCGCAGGGAATTGTTGACTGAACTGACTAAGGATCTTAGATAGATTCGGGACCAATAGTGAATCATCTAATGCAATTTTGATGAGCCCCTCTTCACCACTGCCCATCGCACTAACCGTCACATTCAGATCTTCAACCTGAAGCACGATCGCTTTCACCTGTTTAAATAACTGCTCGCCCGCTTTGGTTAGTAAAGGCTTTCGAGTCGAACGATCAAAAAGCTCAACATTAAAATCTATTTCAAGATTACTGATGCCTTGGCTCACCGCCGACTGCACCTTCCCAAAATGACGAGCACTGGCAGAAAATGACCCTAATTCAACGGCATACACAAACATTTTCAGTTGTTCAATGTTGTACATTCGGTGTCTCCCAAAACTTACTATCACTATATGTGATGCTAACTATCTTTATATTATCACTTAAGTAGATATTATTTAGCCAAGTCATTACCCATCGGCGGCTATTTAATCGTAAAGAGAGTTAGAAAAATGTCACATAAAGAACGCATGTTGCACATGGTGCTATTTGAATTGGTTGCTTTGGTTTTGATGGCAGGGCTTGCAACCTATATTACAGGAAACGGCGCAGGTGAAATGGCAGGCTTAGCGCTCGCAATATCATTGATAGCGATGGCTTGGAACTACGTTTACAACTATGGCTACGACAAAATTTACGGAGCAGACCGAAGCAAAAGAACCACGAAAACACGTATCCTGCACGGATTAGGTTTTGAGCTTGGCTTAATGACAGTGACTCTACCTGTCTTGATGTGGGTTCTACAACTCGACTTCCTAACCGTACTGATCATGGACATCGGCCTAGTTATTTTCTTCGTACTTTACGCGATTGCGTTCAACTGGGCGTATGACTCGGTTCGATATCAATTGGTTGCGAAAGGAAAAGTGGCAGCTCTGGTTTAGAGCTGCATACATTCAAATAAAAAGGGGCTAACTGGTAATCAGTCATCGTAAAAAGGAGAATAAATACGATGACCACATAAGCATAGACGGACGGGTCACATATCAGTTAGCCCATGAGTTTACTCTAACAATCTAAGCTGTCATGCGCCTGACATGACAGCAATTAAACTTCGATGAAATCTCAGGTCATTCAATCAACTCACCATGAACAGAGGCACGTTGGTTTTACTCAATAATCTTCTGGTAACGCCACCCAGCATCTGTTGATGCATCTTCTTATGAGCAAGAGCGCCAGCCACTATCAAGTCAGCATGAAACTGCTCTGCATGAGCAAGGATCGCTTGAGGCGTTTTTATTCTGCCCTCTTTAAACGAAATACACTCCACTTCGATATTATGTAGCCCCAAATAGCGCTTTAAATCTTGTTGATTAGGCTTTTTGTTGAGTGAACGCTCACTGGTTACCACCACGATGTTTTTTGCTTTTCTAAGCAATGGCATCACTGCTTTCACAGCCCTCGCACCTGGATCATCTCCATTCCAAGCAATCATAATGCATTCCGGGTTAAAGCTTTTTTGCTCACGTGGCATCAGTAAGATGGGGCGACTGCCATGTTCTATCGCCACGTCAAAACTCACGCTACTTTTGCCATTGAGCGGTTTAGGGATAATGATTAAGTCAGACACCTTACCGCGCTCAGAGACTACATCCGCTCGATAACCCGTTAGATTATGCCATTGGGCACTCACGAGTTTATTGGCGTCGTTCATCACTAAGTTATCACTGTCGCACAGTGGCACTTCGAGCTTGTCGCACAAGGTGGTGAACTCAAGCTCAGACTGGTTCATATCTTCTGCAACGTAGTTATTCACCAATTGATCAATACGGCTAAGCCATTTACTTGGTAGCAATTGGCGCTCTTCTGGCATTAACTGTTGCGGGCTAATTTGGGCGTGCAATACATCCAAGTGCGCACCAAAATACCGAGCAACACTCAATGCACCTTCTAACCTTTCAGCGGAGTTTGCCGTAGAAGCAAAAGGCATAATAATAGTTCGAATCGTCATAATTACTTTCCTTCCATTATCCAATCGGCCAAGGCAGATCAACCGCCTCTTGCAACAAGCCAATCGGTAAATCCAAAACCATTAGGTGAGTTAGACCCAGTAAGAACCCTGTCGCAGCAACCGTTACCGATGCGGAACGTATCAAGCTCAACCCTGCTTTACTCATCAAGAACAGGCAGAAGAACGCGCTAATAGAAATCACGTAGCCGACAAAGTAACAACCAAGGATCAACGCACCGAGCCAGTACAGGTAATGCATCATGCTGATGCTGTTGGTATCAAAGGCATAGCCTTGCTCATACTCGTTATCAAAATAGACAGCATCGCCTTCTGGCTTAGTCAGCAGTTGGAATAGCACCACCGCAGACAACACCCACATAATGCTGGCGATGATGATGGTGAACACACCACCTAAGAAGCTCTGTTGGTAGCCATCGTAAATGCCGTACATAAACGCGATGTTGACCAAAGCAGCGAAGATAACCTGAGGCTTGCGGTTACTGATTCTTACTGAAGGTTGAACAGTTTCGATCGAAGCGTCTTGGGCTTCGCTCTGCTTGTTCTTCTTCGCGCTTTGACGCCACATGAAGAACAGAGAGAAGACAGTCAGCGCACCAATAATCATCACACCCGGACGTAGTAAGAATGCAGCACCATCAAACTGAACCGCTTGGTATAGGTAGGTCTCCATACCGTTGGCCAATACAAAACCAATCAAGAACGCAGGTCGAGGCCAGTCGAAACGCTTCATCAGCACACCCAGCGTACCGATACTTAATAGAGTGACAAGGTCGCCAAGGTCACGTGTTGCTTGGAAGGCAGCAAAGCAGATCACCATCACCATGAAAGGAGCAAGCAACGTATAGCGAACCGTGGTCAGCCTAGCCACCCAAGGTGAAATCAGCATACAAGCGCCAGCACCAAACACGTTAGCTAATGCCAAAGACCACACGATCGTGTAAGTAATATCGAGGTCAGTACTCACCATCGCAGGACCCGGCTCTAAACCCACCAACACCATGCCGCCAAGGAACACTGCCATGCTACCCGAACCTGGAATACCGAATAACAGCGTAGGGACTAAGCCCCCCCCCTCTTTCGCATTGTTCGACGATTCAGGTGCAATAACACCACGCACATCACCTTTACCGAATTCAGGATCTTTCTTAGTCGTTTGCACCGCATGACCATAAGCGATCCAGTCCACGACACTGCCACCAAGGCCGGGAAGTGCACCAACAATACAGCCGATTACACTACAACGCACTGCGAGCCATTTGTTTTCCAAGAAGTCACGAACGCCCGCAGACCAACCCTTGCCAAGTTTACTAGCATTGGCGATTGGCTTATTTTGACGAAGCAGATCGATAATCTCAGGAAGCGCAAAAATACCTAAGCCAACGACTACCAGAGGAATGCCGTCCATTAGGTAGAAGTTGTCAAAGGTCATTCGATATTCGCCAGTTGCAGGGGCACTACCGACACTGCCAAGCAATACACCCATGCCACACGCCGACAAACCTTTTACCAAGCTCTTACCTGCCAACGCACCGACCATGCTCAAACCTAATAAGGTCAGCATGAACAACTCACCAGAACCAAAAGCGAGGATCACTGGTCGAGCGATCAACACAAACCCTGTCAGTATCACCGCACCGAACAAACCACCGAAAAGCGATGAAGTAAACGCGGCAGAAAGCGCACGAGCCGCCTCGCCTTTCTTCGCCATTGGGAAGCCATCAAGCACGGTTGCTTGTGAGCCGCTTGAGCCCGGGATCCCCATTAATACGGAAGTGAATGTATCGGAAGTGGGAATAACCGCAACCAAGCCGATAAGCATCGCCAAGGCTGAAATTGGGTCCATGCCATACAAGAACGGCAGCAGTAATGATAAGCCTGCAATGCCGCCAAGCCCCGGAAAGATACCAATCGCGAGACCCAGCAATACACCACCTAACATAAAGGTGATGTGCTGAACGCTTAATATGGTTTCCAGTGCAGCAAAGAGTTCGTTAAACATCGTTGAATCCTTTCTATCATGAGACTCACTTTCGCTTTCGTGACCACTGCTTTCCTGAGCCCTTGATGCACAAAGCCCTACGGTGTTACCCGTACAGCGGCGATACAATGGGAGTGAAGCACTCACTGAGTTAACGATTTAATCGAATAACTCGTTAGCTACGTTGCGACAGAGAAAGTGAGATGAAAAGGCGTGAGCCACGATCTTGCGTCGCGGTCTCACTGCCAGTTAATACTGAGCGTTGTTAAGACTCATATTTTCTTGGGCTTCTGGATAGCCTGTTTAGAAACGAGTGTTGTAGTTTGTAGTGAGCCAATTTCTGACCCATTCAAGGTTGCTTTCATCAAGCGACATAGCCGCTTTAAGTGCGAGTTGTGCTTGTTCGCCAGTCAGCTGAGGGTAATCACCCAATACTTCGACGGCACGTTTTTGAAAATCAGGTTGAGAGACTAATTCAGAAGCCGATGCGCGCCATGCTGCAACTATCTCTTCTGGTGTCGACTTAGGCACAAAAATCATCTTCTGAGCGGCAAACCCGGCCATAAAGAATGAGCGCCAAACCGCATAGCCTTGTGTTTCTGCTTCTTCAGGGTGGAACAACTGGTACACCTCAGCGAAGTGCGGAAGCTCTGGGAAGTTAGGATCACGCTTTAGCTTGCCGTCTTCACCCAATACACCGAAGCTAAACAAAGGAATCGCTTTACCTTCATTGACTAACGGTGTCACTTTGTCGATGTAAGATGAGCTGGTTTGAGAATCGATATTCACTTCGCCGCGCTCGAATGCCAGTCGACCCGCACCACGCCCTTGCATGCCGAAAATCGCTTGTACCTCCAAACCAAGTAGATCCATGGCTAGCAGTGGTACCAAGTCAATTGAGGTCGCACCTTGGCTTGCGTATTGAAACTTGATTTGGTCTTTCTTATCGAAAAGATCTTGTACATTCTCGATGCCCGTTTTAGGCGAAACATACACAACGCCGCCAGTTGGGGATGCGAGAATCACGCTCCAATCGTTGTAGTCGTAACGAACTCGGCGATCTTGAAGAAGATAGGGATATTGGGTTGATGCCGAGCTTGCAAAGATGTTGAGGCCGTTGTCTTTCGCACGGCGAGCAAATTGGTTAGCGCCTTTTGTTGAGCCGCCACCCGGGATGTTTTTCACCACCACTACTGGATTGCCCGGTAACGATTGAGACAAATAAGGTGCATAGAAACGCCCCCATGTATCGGTACCGCCGCCCTCTTTGTAAGGCATCACAAACTCGACACGCTCACCTTTAAACGAAACCTCTTCGGCTTGTGCGTGATGAGATAATGCCCCGACACCAAGTAGCGTGACCAAGAGTGATTGGCAAACTTTTAGCTTAGACAATTTTTGAGTCATAAGAAAAGAACCGTTCGAGAATAACGAACCCTTAGTAGAAGATTGTGTATTTTCGGGTAGTTGTACGTTCAGCATCGTGCCTCCTAATATCCTTTTTACTGCGTGTTACCTGCAGCTGGACTGTTTTTTGTGGTTTCTGACAAATTAGTCACCGAACCTGTCATCCAACTGACACGCTGCACTTTGATAACAAAAGTGTTACAAAGATCGCCCTTTAAGGCACAAAAACAGAGCACCGCGCGCCGAATTGGTGCAGTAAACCTCGAGGTTTTACTAGGGTCCGGGGAAGATATTAGAACGAACAAAGAATATGAGTGTAAGTGTGAATGTGAGAATGAAAAAAAATCGCCAACCCAATGGCCAGCGATTATGAATACGCATTAAAGCAGCTTGAGATTAAAACGTCGGGTAAACCTGACCTTTGAACAGTGGGCGCGCTGTACGCACCAAAGCCGCTTGACGAACCGCAGGCTCAATTTCCCCTGGCTCTACTTTGATATTGACTTGGATTTGTCCACTAGGGTGCTCAATAACGACCGTTTCAGAGTTAATGCCTTGGCACACTTCATGCGCGACAGTACCCGGAATCATGCAAGCCGCCGCAACACAGATCCCGCCCGTCACAGCATGGCTAGCATGACAGTTTTGAGGAACAAAGTAGCGAGAGGTAATGTGTCCGTCTTGAGTTGGTGGTGATAACAAAGACACTTTAGGCACCACGCTTCCTGTCACATCACCCATGCCCATTAAGCGACCTGCAGATAAACGGATAGACTCGATGCGCTCAAGTAACTCGGCATTATCATCGAGTTGTTGCTTGGTCTCGTTACCCGCTAAGCCAAAGTCTTTGGCATTAATGTGCACCATAGGCACAGCTGCATCCAAGCAAGAAACTTCAACACCTTTGACTTGATCACGCACGTTGCCTGTTGGGAATAGCTTGCCCGTTTTCGAGCCGCCAACATCTAAGAAGTTAAGCAAAACTGGTGAGCCAGTTCCAGGAACACCGTCCACACGCACATCACCGTCATAACGTAAATGGCCATTTGGGCTTTCGGCGGAAACTTCGATAATAGTATTGGTGTTGATGTTTCTGACACGCAACATGGTCGATGGACTGCTTAACTTAACCAAATTATTTTCACTGGCGAACGCCACGATGCCTGAGAGAATATTGCCGCACGAAGGTTTGGTATCGACTTCTTTCTTATCGACCGCGACCTGAGCAAAGAGATAATCTAAATCTGTCCCTTCTTGCTCCGACTTAGACACAATTGCGACCTTGCTCGTCAGTGACGTGCCGCCGCCGATGCCATTGATTTGTTGGCCTTCGCCTGAACCCATAATACGCACAAGCAGATCGTCTCTCTCTTGCTCACTTTCAGGTAAATCACTCGCTAGAAAGTACGCGCCTTTCGATGTGCCACCGCGGATCAACATGCAGGAAATATTCTCGTTCATGACCGTGTTCAACCTCTTACTCTTGAAGTGAAAGAGCAATTCCATGCTCATTTTTGGACTTCAAGAGTAAAAAACGAAACTGTCATGTAGCTGACTCGGCGGTATTTCGGTTGAATGACCAAGCCAAGATCGGGTTGCTGCAAAGCAATCGAATTAACTACCAACTAAACTAATCGTAGCTTTTAAGAGCGCTCTCCCATTCGGTTATCACTAAGGATTTTTTGCTTTGATCCGAGAAGATCAACAGGCTGACATCTAACGGAAGGGGCTTGAGTTGATTGGCAAACTGCTCACGTAAAACCGCTGCCGATTTAGCACTTTTTATATCGGTACGCACCGGGGGCATATTGGTTTCTTTTGCCATCAGCTTCTGCCCTGAATAGGAAAATAAGTAATCAATAAAGGCTTGAGCTTGTTCTAGCCTAGGCGTGGTTTTATTAATAAATGCAGTTCGAATGACCACAGGTGTGTAGTCGTTGGCCGCCACAATCACCACATCTTTGTGCTTCGATTCCCACGAGTTCGCATACGAGCCCATGATGTTGTAGGCAATCGCAATATCACCATCAGTCAGCGCTTGGAGCATCGACGCAGAGCTATCAAAGGTGCGAGCCTGATGGAGATTAAACAGCTCCAAGAACTGGCCGTAGTTACTCGTTTGAGCGCGTTCAAATGACCAAAGCAGATAACCAATACCAACATCCCTGATATCAAACAGTCCTATCTTCCCCATCAGTTCATCACTATGAAGACGAATAAAACTCAACAATTCGACACGGCTCAGCGGGACTTCCTTTCCTTCAAGAAAAGACTCATTAAACACGATAACCGCAGGTTCATAACTAAAGCCAAACAGCTCGTTTCGCCATTGGCTCCAGTGCGGGACAATCCCTGATTGAGGGCTATAACCCGGCACGTTGATTTGGTAAGGAAGCGCATAGCCATCATTGACCAATCGAAGCTGTAGATCCATCACCGAACTGATGGTGATGTCGGGTTGGTCGGGCTTTTGATCTCGGATATAAGCATCTAATACGTTGCTGCTCATCGCTTGATAGCGAACGGTGATTTCAGGGTTTCGACGCTGAAAGTCATCGAGCAGTGGCTTCATTTCTGACAAGTAGGCTGCACCATAGATCACCAGCGCGTCTTCATTGCCGTTAGCTCGATTGCCAATGCCTTGGGGAGCAGACTTTTGATTAGCTTGTGCGGTGGCACCCGTAACATATAGAGTGCTTGCTAACAGCGCCGCCGAAATTAGCCCTGCGATCCAAGTCAGTATTAGTTTCATCATTAAACCTCCCACCAATAGGTATGCGGGAACTGGACTTTAACCGTGAGGCCGCGATTATCCGTTTCGTCTGGGTTGGTGTCTTCCAAGCTCAAAATCGCATTGGATTTTTGAGCAACATCTAAAGCGATACTCATCCCTAGCCCTGTGCCTTGGCTAATCGCATTCGGGCTGCGATAAAACTTCTCGAACACATGAGGCTTATCTTGCTCATCAATGCCCGGCCCGAAATCGCGAATATACAGCACCGCTTTGCTGCCTTGCTGTACTAATTCAACCTCGATAGTGCTGCCTTTGGGGGAATACTTGATTGAGTTTTCAATGAGATTCGTCAGCATCTGAGTTAAGGCGAAGCTGTCGCCTCGAATGTGAAATTTAAGTGATTCTATGTAGCTCAATTCGATGTCTTTATTGAGTGCATTCATCGCCAAGCCACGGCTGGTTTGTTTGACTAACTCATTAAAATCAATATCTGTAGGTTCGATACTTTGGTAACGATGGCGAATCGTCGCGTGGTTCAACAGCTGCTCAACCGTGCGCTCAAGCACCTCGCACGCACCGGTGACTTTATCCAAATAATCGAGCGTGTGACGATCACTCGCTTTACTTTTAGCCAGTTCGATTTGGGCTTTAATCCCTGCGATTGGTGTCTTTAACTGATGCGCAGCTTCGCCGGTAAAGTTCTTAAGGTTGGTTAAGTTCTTATCGAGCTGAGACATGAACACATTAATAGTGTCGACCAAGTGCTCAACCTCTTCAGGAGCGTCGAGGTTAATTGGGGTCAGGTCGAGATTCGATCGCCTCTCCATCTTATTGTTGATCTCATTGACGGGCTTGAGCACCTTTACAATCAACACAAAGATGACCAATAGTGCACTTAGCATCACCGCGAGCAGTAGCTTAACCGCGTGGTCCGAGAGCTGCTTCTCCCATACTTGCCTCGCTTGTGTGGTTTGCCCCACAAGCACGTAAATGTTTTGCGGCCCTTCACGGGTATTCATGATGCGACTGACCAAAGACAAACGCACCCATTCATCTTTAAAGGTTAAGTAAAAATAAGCAGCCTCTGGTTCGAGCTTAATCTGATACTGGTCGATTTGGTCACGCACTAACTGATCATCAAGCAATTCTTTATAACCCGTGATGTAACCAGACTCCGATGAATTCGAAGAACTAGCAACCAGATAGAAAACCTTATCTCTAGGGGAATCAGCCAGCGATTTGAAGGCCGCGGTGGGGATGTCGACACTGAATGTTAAACCATTAAAACGAACCTGCTCTATGATCTGCAGGGCGGCGTTATTCAACTGGCGATCATAAAACATCTGAGTGGTTTGATAGGCGTAGCGCTTTACCGCAACCAAAGTGAGCAAACTAATCAGGCACAATAGACAGGTCGCTGAGAACAATAATTGAAATCTCAGCGATTTTGTTCGAAAACGAAATCGGACAGGTTTGCTCAGTGCCGTCACCTAATACACCTCAGCTCAGTCTTCGACTTTATTGAGCACGTAACCAAGGCCACGCAGGGTTTTGATCTCAACATTGCTATTGGCTAGCGCCTTCCTCAAACGACCAACGTAGGTTTCAATCGCATTAGTGTTGGGTGGGTTATCGAAGTTATATAAGTGGTCGATGATCTCTTCTTTGCTCATCACACGGTTGAGGTGGTTCAGGAAGATTTCTAATAAGCGATATTCACGCTGTTTAAGCTCAATGACCTCGCCCTTCACTTTCACAATGCAACCTGCACTGTCGAACTCAATGTCACCAAACGTCACTGTGTTCTGATCGCTGCCTTGACGACGTCGAACGATCGCGCGACAGCGGGCTTCCAACTCACCAAAATCAAAAGGCTTAGTGAGATAATCATCAGCGCCCAGATCCAAAAGCTGAATTCGGTCAAACACTTCACTGCGCGCGGTAAGAATGAGAACAGGGGTATCAGACGATTGGCGAATACGTTTAATGATCTGCTCACCCGATTTATTGGGCAGGTTTAGATCGAGGATCACTAAATCAAAATCGGTATGGCTAATCATGGCGAATGCGACCGCCCCATCGTAGGCACAATCAACACCATGACCTAGGTCGATAAAGCGCTGTTCTATTGCTTCACTGATCAGACGATCATCTTCAACTACCAATATTCGCATCTTATCCCCCGCTTAAATAAGACGATTGTTCTCAAGTATGATGGCAATTTCAATAACAAAAGTAACAATAATAAAACAAAGTCCAGTATCACATCACATTTAGAACATTCTGTTCAGTACAGATGTTAAGGCGCGTTAAATATCATCAAGCTACGTCTAATAATCCGCCACTCACGAAGTAGCATCACAAATCCAAACATAAACTCCTCGTACCAGTTGCGCATTCATTTACATATAGGTAGTTTGAGCGGCTTCGCAACCTATCAATTCGAGCAATGACGTTCATGCGAGCATCTTTTTCGAGCAAAAGTGTTCGGATTAACATTTCAAGTGACTTTAATTAACAATTTTATGCTCAAACGCTCACTTTTGATGTTCGTTTATTTTCGAGTTCGCAAATATATGCACAATACACGTGCTAGATAAGCAAAACTAAAAAGGACTCGAACATGACAACAAACAAACACCCTTCTTTATTTGGGCAATGCTTGGCTGAATTTATCGGTACAGGATTACTCATATTCTTTGGCGTTGGCTGTGTGGCCGCTCTGGTATTAACTGGTGCGACATTCGGACAATGGGAAATCAGCATCATCTGGGGCTTCGGTGTTGCGATTGCAATTTACTGTACTGCCGGCGTTTCAGGCGCACACATCAACCCAGCCGTAACGATTGCACTGGCCATGTTCCATGGCTTCGATAAAGCGAAAGTGGTGCCTTACATCATTTCGCAACTGCTTGGCGCTTTCTGCTCTGCAGCATTGGTTTACAGCCTGTACAGCAACCTATTTACTGACTACGAAATCGCACATAACTTCGTTCGTATCAGCCAAGACGCACTATCAACTGCTGGTATCTTCTCGACTTACCCACATGCTTCACTCTCTTTCTTCGGCGCTTTTGCTGTGGAATTCGTGATTACTGCAGTGTTGATGTTTGCCATTTTAGCGTTAGGTGATGAGAACAACGGCGCATCTCGCGGCGCAATGAACCCTCTACTGATCGGTATTCTTATCGCGGTTATCGGTGGTTCTTTAGGTCCACTGACTGGCTTTGCAATGAACCCTGCTCGTGACTTCGGACCAAAACTTTTTGCTTACTTTGCAGGTTGGGATTTCGCACTAAGCGGTGCTCGTGATATTCCTTACTTCATCGTTCCAATTCTTGCTCCAATTGCTGGTGCGTGTTTTGGTGGTTGGTTGTACCCACGTGTTATCGGTGCTTACCTACCAGTTGAAGGCCAAGGCTGCACAATTCCAAACCAATGTGAAACAGAACAAGAAGCTGAACAAGCTCAAGCTTAATCACTAAGCGCCCCTACATTTACTAAAATATAAATAACAAAAGAAAAAGGATTCTTACCATGACCGAGCAAAAATACATTGTTGCCCTAGACCAAGGCACCACAAGCTCTCGCGCTGTAATCCTCGACCACGATGCAAACATCGTTAGTTCTTCTCAACGTGAATTTACTCAAATCTACCCGAAAGCGGGTTGGGTTGAGCATGATCCAATGGAAATCTGGGCAACGCAAAGCTCTACATTGGTTGAAGCGCTGGCTAAAGCAGGCATCCGCAGCGATGAGCTAGCCGGCATTGGTATCACCAACCAACGTGAAACTACTATTGTATGGAACAAAGAAACTGGCAAACCGGTTTACAACGCAATCGTATGGCAATGTCGTCGTACTGCAGAAATTTGTGAAGAAATTAAAGAACGTGGCCTAGAAGACTACGTGCGTGACAATACAGGTTTAGTCCTTGACCCGTATTTCTCAGGTACAAAAGTAAAATGGATTCTAGACAACGTTGAAGGCGCTCGCGAAGACGCTGAAGCAGGTAAGCTACTGTTCGGTACGGTTGATACTTGGTTGGTTTGGAAGATGACTCAAGGCCGTGTACACGTTACGGATTACACTAACGCATCACGTACTATGTTGTTTAACATCAACGACCTATGCTGGGACAGCAAGCTACTAGACGAGATGGGTATTCCAGCATCAATGATGCCTGAAGTGAAACGCTCTTCTGAAGTTTACGGCCAAACGAACCTTGGTGGTAAAGGCGGTACTCGTATTCCAATCGCTGGTATTGCGGGTGACCAACAAGCAGCGCTTTACGGTCAAATGTGTGTTGAAGCTGGTCAAGCGAAAAACACATACGGCACGGGCTGTTTCCTACTGATGAACACAGGCAAAGAGAAAGTAACATCGAAGAACGGCCTATTAACGACATTAGCATGTGGTCCTACAGGCGAACCAGCTTATGCACTTGAAGGTGCGGTATTCATGGGTGGCGCATCTATCCAATGGTTACGTGATGAAATGAAGCTACTGGCTGGCGCAGAAGACTCTGAGTACTTCGCAACTAAAGTAGATACGTCAAACGGTGTTTACGTTGTTCCAGCCTTTACTGGTCTGGGCGCACCATACTGGGATGCTTACGCTCGCGGTACGATTGTTGGCTTAACACGTGGCGTTAACTCTAACCACATCATCCGTGCAACACTGGAAGGTATTGCTTACCAAACTCGTGACGTATTGGATGCGATGCAAGCGGACTCTGGCATCAAGCTAGCAAACCTACGTGTTGATGGTGGTGCAGTAGCGAACAACTTCCTAATGCAATTCCAATCAGACGTACTAGATACAGAAGTTCACCGTCCTGAAGTAACTGAAGTAACGGCTCTGGGTGCAGCATACCTTGCTGGTCTAGCAGTTGGTTTCTGGGACAGCATCGATGAGCTTCAAGACAAAGCAGTACTAGACCGTACGTTCTTGCCACACCACGATGAAGAAAAGCGTAACCGCCGTTACAAAGGTTGGAAGCGTGCTATCAAGTGTGCACAAGTTTGGTCTGAACTGCACGATGACGACGAAGAGTAAAATCGAGCGTTCGAATAATCACTCTCTTATCGATTGAATTGTTCGTTCCTCAGTAAACGAAACTAAAAAGAGCACTATTTTGTGCTCTTTTTTGCGTTTGGAGCCAATTTTTCATGTTTTGATCAACGTTTTTGCGGTTTGGACATAATTCCTTACTATCATTACTTCTCTCTCCTCATCAATTCGAGCACAATAGCGCGAGTTAATATTTTCGATTGTGACGCGCTAGAGCCCATAGCGTGCAGGGAGTGGTAAGTTAAGTGAAGCAGATACCAAGACACCAGCAGATTGTAGACCTGGTAAAAACACAAGGATATGTGAGCACCGAAGAGCTCGTAGAGAAGTTCGATGTTAGCCCACAAACCATCAGACGAGACCTCAATGAGCTGGCTGATAGCAACAAAATCCGTCGTTATCACGGTGGTGCAACCATTCCTCTTAGCTCAGAAAACACCTCTTACAACACGCGTAAAGCGCTTAACTTCAATGAAAAAGATGTGATTGCCGACGAGCTGGTTAAACACATTCCAGATGGTGCAACCTTGTTCGTTGATATCGGCACCACACCAGAATCCGTGGCACGCGCGCTGAACAAAAACCACAAACAACTCAGAGTCGTGACTAACAACATCAACGTTGCCAGTATCCTGCTACCAAACCCAGAGATAAAGGTTATCTTGGCAGGTGGCGAAGTGAGAAACCGTGATGGCGGTATCGTGGGTGAAGCAACACTCGATTTCGTGAAGCAGTTCCGCCTCGATTTCGGCATTCTAGGGATCAGCGGCATCGACTTTGACGGCTCACTGCTTGATTTTGACTACCATGAAGTTCGAGTGAAGCAAGCTATCATCGAAAACAGCCGCAGCATCTTCCTGGCAGTCGACCACAGTAAGTTTGGTCGCAACGCAATGGTTAAGCTGGGTAACATCTCTCAAGCACACATGGTGTTCACCAATAAACAGCCACCAGAAGAGATCCTGAACATCCTCAAGGATTCATCGATCCCATTGGAAGTGATCGAGACCGCGTCTCAACCACTAGCGTCGGACGAATAAAAAAACGCTCAGAAATCATGTTCATTAAAAGAGCCCATTATTGATAGATCACTTTATCGATAATGGGCTTTTTTGTTACTTGGAAAGTCGCACTTGAACATGATTAATATCACTTCTATGCTCGAATGAGAGTTATTTGGAACCTTCGCTGTCATAAGCGAAGGTTTTTTTATGCGCAAATCACATAAAACGCGCATAAACGAAAATAATAAATGACCGCAAACGAAAGTTAATATACGATTCAATTATGTTCTAAAATGCTCGTTCGCTCAGAAAGAGGTCAAAACCATGAGTGCTCAACAAACTAATTCAAACAATAGTACATCTTCAACTCTAGACTTAATCGTTATTGGCGGCGGCATCAATGGTGCGGGTATCGCGGCAGACGCTGCTGGTCGTGGTCTAAACGTTGGTTTATACGAAGCAAATGATTTCGCCTCTGCGACGTCTTCTGCAAGTTCAAAGCTAATCCACGGTGGCTTACGTTACCTTGAACATTATGAGTTTCGTTTAGTTTCAGAAGCACTTGCAGAGCGTGAAGTGTTGCTGAGAAAAGCACCTCATGTTGCACAACCAATGCGTTTCCGTTTACCGCACCGACCATTTTTACGCCCGGCTTGGATGATCCGCTGTGGCCTATTCCTTTACGATAACTTAGGTAAACGTACGACGCTTCCTGGAAGTAAAACGGTGAACTTGGCTCAATCAGGTTTACTGAAGCCAGAAATGAAAACAGGTTTCGAATACTCAGACTGCTGGGTCGATGATGCGCGTATGGTATTGCTGAACGTATTAGCGGCGAAAGAAAACAACGCAGAAGTACGCAACTACTGCCGAGTTGAAAAAGCGCACCGCGAAGGCGACATTTGGCATGTAACGATTCTTGATGTGATGACAAACCAACGTTTTGAACGTAAAGCGAAAGCGCTGGTTAACGCGGCTGGCCCTTGGGTTAAGCAGTTCTTTGATGATGGATTAGAGCAGGCTTCGCCTCGTAATATTCGTCTGATCAAAGGCTCGCACATTGTTGTGCCACGCATTCACGACGAACCACAAGCGTATATTCTGCAAAACAAAGACAATCGTATTGTATTCATGATCCCTTACCTAGATAAGTTCTCGATCATCGGCACTACCGACCTTGAATACAAAGGCGACCCTCGTAACGTCGCAATTGATGATGTTGAAGTGGATTACTTGATTGATATCGTTAACCAGCACTTTGTTAAACAGCTTGGCCGTGAAGACGTGGTTTGGACATACAGTGGCGTAAGACCACTTTGTGACGACGAATCAGATTCACCACAAGCGATCACTCGAGACTACACATTGGAATTGGACGCAGAGCTTGATCAAGCACCACTGCTTTCGATCTTCGGTGGCAAGTTGACCACTTATCGTAAGCTCGGCGAAGCGGCACTGAACAAGCTTGAGCCACACCTAACCAACATGGGCGCACCATGGACAGCGAACGACACGCTTCCAGGCGGTAACTTTAGTTGCAGCAGAGAGCAGCTTGCGAAGATGATCCACACGAAATACCCTTGGGCATCTGAAGCGTTATTACTTCGCTACGTGACTCAATTTGGTACTTACACATGGAAACTATTGGAAGGCGCAAATAGCGAAGCTGACCTTGGCATCCAGTTCTCAAGCGAAGCCCATGCCGTTTATCAAGTTGAAATCGATTACTTGATTAATGAAGAGATGGCGATGACTGACGAAGACATCTTGTGGCGCAGAACCAAACTTGGCTTATACATGAGCGAATCCGAGCAGCAAGCGGTGACGGATTACCTGAAAGAGAAACTACAAAGCAAGGTAGTGAGCTTTTCTCAAGTAGGCTAACCCCACCAGCCTAAGCATGGTTCAAGAACATACTTAACAACGAAGCTTAGCGTCCCCCGCGCTAAGCTTTTTTATTGCCTGCTATTCCGACCTAAGAACTCGATTGATCGTCTCCTTCGCACGGACTGAGGCTTTGTTCACTCCCCCATTTTCAACAAAAACTAAATAGTGTTTTATTAATCCGGTTGATTATCAACTTCATAAAAGGTTGCTATTCTTTACCTCAATGAAACGACACATTTAAAAACGCTCACCATGTCAGCGCTTTAATAAGGAATCTATTCCATGCAAAAAGTTATTCTGATCACAGGCTCTACTGATGGTATCGGCTTCGAAACGGCAAAAGTACTTGTTCAACAAGGTCACCACGTTTTATTGCATGGACGTAACCCAAGCAAACTCAAAGACGTAGAGCAGCAACTTGTGGCTATCTCTGCGGAAGCGAAAATTCAAAGTTACGTGGCAGACTTGTCTGTTCTGGCTGATGTGGATGCGTTGGCTGACAAAGTAATTGCTGAGCGCGATAAGATTGATGTACTGATTAACAACGCAGGTGTGTTCAACACTCCGAACCCAATCACTAAAGACGGTTTAGATGTTCGTTTTGTTGTGAATACCATTTCACCATACCATCTGACTAAACGTCTGCTACCTGTACTCGATGCATCTAGCCGAGTGGTGAACCTGTCTTCAGCCGCGCAAGCAGCAGTGAACATCGAAGCGCTAGAAGGTAAGAAACCAATGTCTGATGGTGACGCTTACGCACAAAGCAAGCTTGCGATCACTATGTGGACTCGTGAGATGGCAAAAGAGTTAGGCTCTACGGGGCCAATGGTGGTTGCTGTCAACCCAGCTTCGTTACTAGGCAGCAAGATGGTGAAAGACGCTTATGGCATTGCAGGCGGCGACCTAAGCATCGGTTCTGATATTCTGGTTCGCGCATCATTGTCTGATGAGTTCGCACAAGCAGGCGGTCAATACTTTGATAACGACAACAACACGTTTGCTAACCCGCACCCAGATGCGATTTACGGCGATAAGTCACAACAAGTTGTCGCTAAAATTGAAGAGATCATCAAAGCAACGCTTTCTTAATGACAGCTATGCTCAAGTGATTTTCTGATTCCAAGAAAAAGCCCTACGTGACT
>NZ_JBFRSX010000001.1:50387-95146 GCF_041473835.1 Vibrio sp. 10N.222.55.A1
AGTCACGTAGGGCTTTTTCGTTAAATCTATCTGATTCTACTTTTGTTCCCAATACGGCGGATTACCATAATATTCAGAGAAGTAGTCAATGAAGGCTCTCACCTTTGGTGCAAGTAACCTTGTGCTTGGGTACACAGCCCAAATTGCAGGCTCTGATGTTAATGGGTAATCTTCTAATATTTGAACCAGCTGACCGCTTTTCAGTTGTTCATAGGCACACCAATTCGATGTCACCGTGATCCCCATACCACCTGAGGCTGCGTCACGCAGTGCTTCCCCGTTATCTGCCCTGAACGACCCAGATGCCTTAATCGTCTTAGGCCCGCTTTCAGTATTGAAGGTCCAGTTTTCTAAACCAATTAAGCTAATACATTGATGATCGTTAAGATCTCGAGGTTTGGCTGGCTTACCATATTTGATTAAGTAATCAGGCGATGCACACACAATACGCTTGTCTGTCGCAAGTTTTCGGGCAATCAGTGTCGAGTCTTTCAGCTCCGAGATACGAATCGCGATATCAAAGCCACCCTCAACAACATCCACCATCGAATCTGATAGCCTGAGATCGACTTTTAACCCAGAGTAGCGCTCTAAGAATCCAGGTAAGGCAGGAACAAGATGCAAACGTCCAAAAGACGCAGATGCGGTAACTCGCAACGTTCCGGTTGGAGAATCACAACCCACACCGACCGCCGATTTGGCAGCATCCACGCTCGATAACACTTCTTCAGCATGAGGTAAGAATGCTTCCCCCTCTTCGGTTAAAGAGACCTTACGAGTGGTTCGGTGGACCAAGCGAACGCCTAAATTGTCTTCCAGTTTACTGATGTGCGAGCTTGCAACAGCAGGAGACAAACCAAGCTCTTGCCCAGCCATGCTGATGTTATGTGTGGAAGCTAAACGAACAAACAATTTGAGGTGTTCAATATTCATGAGATTACCAATAAAATCTTAAAAATCGCGTACCAGTAACCCTCATTATGCGTCATTCACATAATAATACAACGTATTAACTCAGTTGAATTGTGAAGAAGTGATTGAGCCAAAACGAAAAAAAACTCCCGAAGGAGTTTTTTTGTCTAAGTCTGCAATTCGCCATTTAGCTAGTCAGCAAAATTACCAACTCACTAGCCAGTTAAACGTGCATGCAGTGCATCTTTCAGTACAGAACGATCATGTTTCAGTTGGTGCATCGAGCCGTCATCAATGGGTGAATCTTTCAGCTCAAGCTTACGAATCTCTTTATCAAGGTTGTCGTACGTCTTCATGTCTGCTGCAAAGCCATCGTCAGTTTTAACAAGCTCAGCAATTTTATCTTTCATTTCAGGAAATTCGTGAACAAGAGAATGATTTTCACCTAGCATAGAAACCTCTTAAGTTGAGTAAAGTGATTGGTATTACGCATTCATTATTAACCTTAGCAAGGGATTCAAATGACAAATGAGATCCAGTACACAGCGTAGAATATAGACAATTTAGATTCACAAATTTACAACATCCCCCTACAAAATCGAGGGTGTTAAATTGAATTGTCTCAGTAACGATATAGGCTCACGAGAATCATGAATTCTCGTAAGCACTACTTTTATCTTGTTGGATTTGAATCCAGCGAACAGGTCTAAATTTTGAATGAGACCTTTCAGCTATCAGTTATCTACCAGGCAAAAGTTTGAATCACGCTATCCTTCGCCATTGGATTAGATGTGATCGCATGATTCACCTTGGCTAAGAACTGCTCTCTAGAATCAAGTAGGAAGCCTTTCTGAGTCACGATGTTGTTACCGTGGTCACCCCAATAGAAAGTATCGATATTGAGGTTTTCGAGTAAGTATTTTTCCTCTTCTAAGATCTGAAGTTGAGTCGGCATGATGAACGTACCGTCATTAACTTGCTGCTCCAAAATCGTTCCTGGTTGTATTGCTAACGCCATTGGCGCTATCTGCTCAGGTTTCATGATATTCAGCAACCTTGTTGTCTCGACAATGTGCTCGCGGGAACGCTCACGACCGCCGAGTCCAAAAATAAACGACAATAGAGTTTCGATACCTGCCTCTTTTGCCAGTGCCATGCCCTCAATCGCTTGCTCTGGTGTCATACGCTTTTTGATATTATCGAGCACAACAGGATCACCAGACTCAAGACCCGCATACGCCATGCTCAACCCTGCACTTTTCAGCTCCTTAAGCTCACTCAAGCTCTTCCGACGGAAATCATTCAAACCGCTATAGAGTGATATTTTTCTACTTTCAGGAAAGGTGTGACGAAGCTTATCCAAGACCTTAAGCAGATAATCCGTACGAGCCGCCATCACGTTGCCATCAATAAGGAAAATCGATTCAACGTAAGGGTATATTAGGCGCGCTTCTTCAATATCTTTATACACGTCTTCAATGTCGCGAACCTTAAATCGCTTATCGCTGAACATATTACAGAACGTGCACGTGTTGATACTGCAACCTAAAGTGGTTTGAATCAGAATGCTCTTCGCCTCTGTCCATGGACGATATACTTTTCCCTCGTAATTCATATTGGTTTCTCCGGTCTATAAGCACGAGAGCGTGCTTTAATAAAACAGAGTTTATCAACACCAGTATTCATTGATAATTCGCGATATAGTCGAATCATTTTTTAGATTTTGTATAAAATAAAAGCCTTGTGACAACACAAGGCTTTGTAGGGGTAACTCTCTACCGGAGCAGCTGAAAATGTGTTTCCACAAAAGAAGATTAGCTGCTGCACCCTTGGGTATGAACTCGATTCATGTCGTCACCGACTTGTGCTTCTTGAGACCCCGTCGATTGGCATCCTGCCACGAATAACAGCGTTACAGATAAGATAAGCCATTTCATAATAAATCCTCTTTCGGTCATGACTAAAGCATAGTGCTTAAAAGCGCGGATACCTCAGTCATTAACTAAAACCTTACCTACCGATAAGGCCTTGGTTAATGAACAAAGCATCGCTTCTTTAACTAACGACCTGCTTTTGTACAAAAAACTTTCACTTCAACGAATGAAAATCGTACAAGAGCGAAAATAGGACAGCTATGGAACTAAGAATAAGAACTAGAAGTTAGTCACTCGTCGCCAAACGTACAGCCGCTTCTGCATGAATGGCTGTGGTATCAAACAAGGGAACATCAGTGTGTTGCTGCTGAATCAGGAGGGCGATTTCAGTACAGCCCAGAATAACGGCTTCTGCACCTTGTTGGCCTAGCTTCTCAATGATTTGACGGTATACATCTCGAGATTCTTCTTTTACTTGGCCTCGACACAGCTCTTGATAAATGATGTTGTGGACTTTCTCTCGGTCACTCTCATCAGGAATCACCACATCGATACCGAACTTGTTAGTCAGGCGCCCTTTATAGAAATCTTGTTCCATCGTGAAAGCGGTGCCGAGTAACCCGACTTTCTTTACGCCCTGTTCTAGCAGCTTTTGCGCGGTAGTATCAGCGATATGTAAGATAGGAGCCGTGATCTTCTGTTCGATTTCAGGCACGACTTTATGCATGGTATTGGTACAAATTAAGATGAAGTCTGCGCCACCTTTCTCAACAGATAATGCCGCGTCAGCTAAAATATCGGCAGTCTCAGCCCAACGGCCTTGGTGTTGTAACTTTTCAATCTCATCGAAGTTCACGCTATACATACAAATCTTTGCAGAGTTCAACCCTCCCAGCGTCGCTTTAACACCTTCGTTAATGGATTTGTAATAGCTCATGGTCGATTCCCAACTCATACCACCAAGCAAACCGATCGTTTTCATTTTTTATTCCTTTAATTTCTGACTATCCCGATTAAAGCGTCATGCGTTAAAAATTTATAGTACGATCTTGCTGAAAATGAGACGAAGTCTTCGCTATTTAGCAAAAGGCTCGAATGAACCATCCGAGCCTTTGCTGTTTTGTCCGAATGTTTGTGTGGGTTAATACACCTCACACCAATCGGATTTCATGTCGATTAACGTCCAATCATCTCTGGAGTTCGCTTCGTCGAGTGCTTTATCAAGCTTACCCACATGGGACTCACGATCATACTTCCACTCGCGCTCGGCATCGGTGTGATGAACAATCATCGCCATTGAGTTTGGTTGACTGCTTGCCCACTGCATCATGGCTTGATCGCCGTCTGAGTTACCTACTGCTAGAATCGGCTTCTTACCGATAATATGCTGAATATTGCTGACCTTTCCGGCTTTGTCATCAATGGTCAAAATGGACGAATCTTTGGTAACGGTCGGATTACCGTCGTTGTAGCTGTAGTTGTATTTAAGTGCGCTACCGATGATCTGTTCTGACGGGATATTGTAAGCATCAGGAGCCCACACTCTCATGAAGTCAACACCGCCACCCGACACGATGTAAGTCTTGAAGTCATGCTCTTGAAGGTAAGTCAGCATCTCTTTCATTGGCTGGTAAGTCAGATCGGTATAGGCTTTGTTGAAGCGTTCGTCTTTCGCTGCAGCTAGCCATTGCTTAACATCTTTTTGGTATTGTTCGACTGTCATACCAGAGTGTGTCGCCATGATAATTTTCAATAAACCTTCTTCGCCGCTCCCTAGAACACTCTTGATGTCACCTTCAAGCACGAACTTAAACGGTGCTTCCGTTTTCCATTCAGGGTGTTCAAGCGCCATCTCTTTGATTCGATCTAACGCGAAAGCCAATTGGAAATAGTATGGCTTTTCAGACCAAAGCGTGCCGTCGTTATCAAATACAGCAATACGATCTTGGATCGCAACGAAGGTATCAGATTCAGCTTGGGTGGCTTGCCCAACAAAGTCGACGATAGCGGATTTGCTCTCACTATCCTTCCATGACGGCAGCAAATTGGGATCACAATCCTTAGCAAAAGATGAGAAAGAGAGGCTGGATAAGATCGCGACGGATAAAAGAGTTATTTTCTTCATAGCAACTACCATGTTGTTGAATTAATTGTAGGGTTTAATTCAATTCATCCTAGTTGGTCTACTCTGATTTTCCACTTATGGACACTATAACCAATACTCATGTTGGTATTGGAACAAACGTAAAACGAGGGCTAACCTCACGGCCAACCCTCGTTGTTTAAAAAGCTAAATAGAAAGCTTAAAGGCTAGGTGGAGTACCTTCACCATTGGAAGCAATCGCATCAATTTGCACCAAGGCGCCCATAGGGATATCAGACACACCAATAACTGTACGTGCTGGTAATGGACCGTCAAAGTAGTGCGTGCAAACGTCATTAAGCACATCTAGATCTGCCATGTCTCTTAATTGGATATTCAACTTCACGATGTCATCCATGACATGACCAGCGCTCTCAATCACTTCTTTAATGTTATTCAGGCACTGCATCGCCTGCTCTTTTGCGCCATTCGCAACAATCGCTCCAACTCTTGGATCCATCGGTAATTGAGCGGAGATATTGTTGTAGTGTGAAAAGGCGACAGTTTGCGTTGAAAGCGGGCTTATTGGCGCAGCTTTGGTATTGTTCGCATTAATTACAATCCCATGTCGGTCTTCAACCGCTTGCGGCGGAGTCCCATCACCGTGTGACACGGTCGCATCCATCTGTACTAACGCTCCCATTGCAAGGCCTTCAACCACCGTCACCGAGCGCGCAGGCATGTAGCCGACAGCCCTCGCAATCGCGGAGTCCGGGAAGAAGGTGGTATACACTTCATTGACTGCTGCAAGGTCATCAAGGCTTCTCACATGGATATTCACTTTCACGATGTCATCAAGCGGAACATCTACATTTTCCAGTATCGATTTGATGTTTTTGAGGCATTGAATCGCGTGCTCTTTTGCTCCACCAGCAACGATGCTGCCCGATTGCGGGTCAATCGGTAACTGGGCTGAAATGTGATTATAGTGAGAGAAAGCCACCGTTTGAGTTGATAGAGAACTGACTGGTACGTGTTGGGTGTTTCTTGCAATTTTAACTAACTCACAAGCCGCTTGAGGGTAGGTTCCTTCACCATTAGAGATCACCGCATCCATTTGCAAGTAAGCACCTTCGAGCGGCAAATCGGCTACAGCGAGTGTCGTGCATGTGGGAACATAGTGTTGGAAAAACGACGCATAGATTTCGTTAACCGCATCGATATCCGCAATGTTCTTCAAGTATATATTTACCCTCACAACGTCGTGCATGCGGTGTCCAATGCTCTCCACAATCGCTTGAATGTTTAGTAAGCACTGCTTGGTTTGAACTTCCAAAGAGCCTGAGATCAAGCTGCCTGTTTTAGGGTCAATCGGTAGTTGAGCAGAAAGGTTATTGTAGTGTGAGAATGCCACCGATTGTGTTGAGAAAGGGCTCAGCGGTGCATCTTCAGTGTTTCTTGAAACTTTAATAATATCGGCACTCATGTCGATACATCTCCTATTCGAGTATTGATGTCAGATATAGCCAATCAGCTGCGTGTTTACCGACATTTCAAAATAAAAGGTACAAAAATAGCCGAACCAATAAATCGTGATAAATACTGGTTCAGCTTAATTCGAGCAACACAGTGGAGGTTTTTACGCCCCCACAATTAACCCCTACAGAGTACTTAAGAAGCTGTCGATTTTTTCTTCATGATGCTTAACGGTTTCTTGTGTTGGGATAACCGCATCTTTATGTGTGAAGTACACTAAAATCGCCATCTGAGCAGTGAGTCGATTTTCTGCTTCATCGAACGCCACTGAGTATTCGCTTTCTAGTGCGCCGCGAGTCACTTCTTCTTTGTCATTCGCAGGTAGGCAATGCAGCAACATTGCGCCCGGACGAGCCTTAGCCATTAGCTCTTCTGTGATAACATAGTTAGGCATGAATGCCGCAAGGCGCTCTTCCTTCTCATCCATTTGCGTCACCCAGTAGAAGCTATCGCCGTACACAACATCACAATCACTGATGCGTTCTACATCATCAGTAATTTCAATCGTGCCACCAGACTCTTCACAGAAGTTGAGCGCCATGTCGATCCACTCTTGCTCCATGTGGTATTTCTTAGGACCAATTTGTTTGAAGCCCATACCGTACTTAGCACAAGTCAGCATCAGTGAACGGCACACATCTGTCGCGTCACCCATGAATGCCAAGGTGAGATCAGACAACTTACGTCCATCAGTGATGTGTTCTCTGATCGTGTAGAGATCCGCAAGCATTTGAGTTGGGTGGAAACGCGTATCAAGGCCGTTGATCACAGGCACTGTCGACATTTCAAGTAGGCCATCTAGTGTTTCAGGGCTATTAGTACGAGCCATGATGATGTCGCACATACGTGACAACACTCGAGAAGTATCATCAATCGACTCTTTACCACCTAAGTGAATGTCTTTTGGTGATAGGAATAGCGCATGACCACCCAGTAATGTTGCTGCCACCTCGAAAGAAACACGTGTACGAGTAGAGCCCGCTTCAAAGATCATCCCAACTGACTTGCCTTTGAACAGAGGTGGAATTGCGTTGTCTTTGCGCGCCTGTTTCAGATGAGTCATGAGCTCCATCATGTTGTCCATCTCTTCTACAGAGAAATCTTTCATGGAAACCATGTGCTCTAGGTTTGCTTTGTTTAGTTCAGTTGCGCTAGAAGAAGGTAATTTCATAATAAGTTCCTATTTTTCATAATTTTGTGCGCGGCTCTTTCAAGTTCACTTTCATGGCAATTTGATTTTGAATACCTGCCATCACTTTCAAGAACCGCTACGTTTGGGGTTAAATATTGGTATTAACGACTGCTCTCAGTCTTTAGTTGTTATTAGGTTTATCGCTGTAACTAAACTCTTGGCACTTGTTGGGTGATGCAGTGGATGTTGCCGCCACCTAACAAAATTTCTCGAGCCGGAACGCCATTCACTTCGTAGCCTGGATAAATGCCTTCCAAGATCCCGATAACATCGTTGTCGTAGCGTTGATCGAGCAACGGCAACACAATTTGGTTATTGGTAATCAGGTAATTGGCATACGACGCCGCTAAACGCTCACCCGCTTCTCGCTCCATTCCGTCTGCGATATCGATACCTGCCGCTTCTTCCTCGGTCATGAAAAGAGGGCCTGGCATCGGCAGCTTGTGTACCTTGATTTGACGGCCTTTGGCATCGGTTTGACTGGTGATGTAGTCATAGGCTTCTTTGCTGATCTCATATTGAGGATCATTCTTGTCATCGCACCACGTCAGAACGACTTCACCCGGCTTCACGACGTGAAGGATGTTGTCCACGTGGCCATTGGTTTCATCGTTGTACAAGCCACGAGGCAGCCAGATCACTTTCTCAACATTGAGGTGTTCACAAAGTACTTCTGTCAGCTCTTCTTTGCTCATATCTGGGTTGCGGCTTTCGTGTAATAAGCACTCTTCTGTTGTGTAGAGCGTGCCTTCGCCATCGACGTGAATTGAGCCGCCTTCTAGTACGATTGGAGCGCGGTATCGAGAGTCACGAATGGTTTCACACATCTTTTGAGCAACTTGGTTGTCGCGATTCCAAGGTGAATACAAACCATCAACAAATCCGCCCCATGCATTGAATTCCCAATCCACACCTCGGCGTTCACCGCTGTCATCAACAACATAAGTCGCACCGATATCACGCATCCAAGAGTCATCAGTCGAGATTTCCAACACTCGAATGTCCTCTGGTAAGCGAGATACTGCGTTATCGTATTGGTCTGAACTCGCAAGCATGGTGACTGGTGTTGTATGGCTGATCTTGGTAGCAACGTCTGCAAACACCGCTTGCGCTGGTTTTGCCCCATTGCGCCAGTTGTCAGTACGTTCTGGCCAAGCCATCCAAATTTCGCTGTGTGGCTCGTGTTCCCCTGGCATTCTGAAGCCATCATGTTTTGGAGTAGTCTCAATCAGTTTTTTCATCGTTATGTCCCCTAAATTATGCTTGAGCTTCTTTTTTATCTTGTGTCTCGGTCGTGTCGTCATCGCCTGAACCTTGCTGCTTCTTGCGTTTTAGAGCACCTAGAAGAATCCATTCACCAGCAAGGATGGTGGCAATCACGCCAATCAAAACAGGTCCTGTGTATCCCCAATCAGCAACAGTTAGATCAAGGGCCTCAGGGAAAATGAATAAGATCACGGCTTGAAGGACGACCAAGAAACAAACAATCGACATGACCCATTGAGCCGCCATGCCACCCGGAACTTTGAATGGGCGTTCACGTTGACCATCAACCACTCGAAGCTTTAGGTATGCAGGGAACATGAACAGGTAAGGAAGTAAGAAAATGCAGCTAGAGAAGGCAAATATCGACCAGAACAGATCATCATTACCCTGAGCAAACAGCGCGTAAGACAGGATAACGACCGTTGATACTGTGCCTGTGATGTTGTTTGCGCCAACTGGAGAGCCTTTCTCAGACACTTTCGCGACTGGGGCTGGAAGCTCACCTTCTTGAGCGGCTTCAGCAGCAGCTCGGCTAGCGCCCATTGTCCAACTCACCATGTTGCCGATAAGCGTTAACAAAGCGAAAGTACCGAAGATGTACACCATCGCTGTACCAACCACACCAGTGCCGAAAAGTGTTCTAAATGTGTCGATAAGGCCAGACACCAAGCCAATGCTTTCGACAGGTAGCGCCATCAAAATGCCTACCGTACCGAAGATGTATAAGAAAGCGGTGATACCGATAGAGAGGAAGACAGCCTTAGGCATATCACGAACGTCTTTCATTTCTTTAGTCATGGTCGCAACCAGTTCAAAACCCATTAGGTTGAACACAATCGCGGGTAAGAAAGAGACCGCAGAATCCAATGAAGGCATCATTGCGGGCAACGTAAATTCGTTGGCAACGCCGTTTTTCATTGCATAGATAAAGCCGCCCACACCCAATGTACTGATCACGACAATTTTTAATATTGCGCCAATATTGGTGACCCACACACCGATGTCGGCAGACACATTACAAATCAAAACCGTTAGCCACGTCAGTAATATACAAATGGCGATTTGTCCCCATAAAGACAGATCTGGCATGAAGAGTTCGGCAAACATCCCTGCAAACATGATATATACCGCAGGCATCCATAAACCAACGTTAATCCAGTAAAACCACGTTGTTCTGACTGCCCATTTAAAATTGAAGGCTTGTTTTACCCAATCGTAAATCCCACCTTCACCTGGGTAGGTGGTACTCAGTTCGGAAGTAATTAAGCCATATGGAATGACAAAGAAGACCAGCATTAACACCCACCAACCAATGGCACTGACACCAATACTGGCTGACGCGGTTAATGTGTCGACCACCAAAACTGCACACAGTGTAAAGAGTGCAATTCCCGTAACCCCCATTTTTCCTTGCGTTTCGTTACTCATCTCTTAGCTCCTTAATCTCTAATTCGGGATTAATTAAACGGCAAAGCGATGAAGTGAACTGGGATGAGAATTGAATATCGGTTTTACATAAACGAGTTCGGGGTAAAAATAAAATAAACCCAACAAATATTAGATTTATAATGCTAAAAGTCGGAATACTTGATTTTGGTCAATAACCATTCGATTAATAAATACATTTTCCATTTCAAAACCAAGATCACATATCTAGTTAATCTAGGGGGAATTAAGGCTTTCTGTGACATATAGGCGACTAAAAACATCAAATATTGATCACAAATCGAATTGTGATTTCTATCCCCACGACACCTGCATTATTTAAATACAATTCAAACTAACTTATTTGCCCTGAGCAAAATATTATTTGGAGAGTTAAACATGTCGAAGCCTATTATTGTTGTTGCTGTCGGTGGGAATGCTTTACTACAGCGTGGTGAAGTAATGAGTTGCGAAAACCAAAAAAAGAGCATCGCGCAAACCGCCAGCTCTTTGGCTGAACTCAGCAAAGACTACCGTTTAGTGGTTGTGCACGGAAATGGCCCTCAAGTCGGCCTACTCTCATTACAGAACAATGCTTATAAAGATTGCCCTCCTTATCCGTTTGATGTGCTTGGTGCCGAGACTCAAGGGATGATTGGTTACCTTATCCAGCAGGGGCTAAATGCTGCAATTAAAGACCGCTTTACGACCACGATTCTAACTCGCATTGTTATCGACGACAATGATCCTGCGATTGCCGACCCAGCCAAATTTATTGGCCCTATCTATACAGAAGAACAAGCCAAACAACTCGCAGAAGCCAACCAATGGGTTGTGAAACCTGACGGTGCACACTGGCGTCGCGTGGTGCCATCACCTTCACCAAAAGAAGTGCTAGAAATAAAAGCCATCAAAGACTTGCTAGAGAAAGAGCACCTAATTATTTGTGGCGGTGGCGGTGGCGCTCCAGTCGTCGAAAAAGATGGCGCTTATGTGGGTTTTGAAGCGGTAATCGACAAAGACATGACAGCTGCTCTTATCGCAGAAGAAATCGGCGCAGAACATTTACTGATCCTCACTGACGGCTCTCATGTTTGTTTAGATTGGGGAACCCCAAAGGAAGAGAAGCTTGAGAACGTGTCAGTTGAACAAATGAAAAAGTACACTTTCCCAGCCGGTTCTATGGGGCCGAAGGTCGACGCATGTTGTCAATTTGTAGAAAAAACAAAACAGCATGGATACATTGGTGACCTGTCTAGTGCATTAGAGATCATAGAAGGAAAAACGGGGACACATATTAATGCTTAATATTGGGTTATAATGCTTTATATAAATAAAGGGTAATAAAGTCTAAGTTTCGATATTCCGATTGGAACTTTTCTTGAAAGCCCTTTATGTTTTTTGTGTTCCAAATAAAAATGAGGATCATTAGATGCGCAAAGTAACAACCGAAGAAAAGTTAATTCGAATTCATGATGCTGTTGTGCAACTAATGGAACGCCGTGAAGCTACTGATATTTCAATGTACGATGTTGCCAAAGAGTGTGGAATGGCAACATCTACGGTTTATCACCACTATCCAAACATAGAGAACTTATTTCATAATCTATTAGATGACGTTTTTACTGATTTCGACTCTCTGCTCGGTAAATGTATAGATTACGAGCATGTTAATCATTGGACTGACATCAATCGCATGATTGAAACAGCGTATGTTAATTATTACAACAATCACCCGATTGCTAAAAAGTTAATTCTAGGTCGTCATACATTCACTGAGCTAGGACATGCAGACACCGAGAATGACTTAATTCTTGGTAAAGAAGTAGAAACGATTTATCGACAGTTTTTTGATGTTCCTCAGTTACCACAATCCATCAATGTCTTCGCTATCTCATTGCAAGTCGCAGATAAAATATACTCGTTATCTTATCGACAACATGGCTGCATCACACCAGAACTTGCCAACGAAGCAATCCGACTGACCGAGTCTTACCTTAAGCTGTATATTCCTCATATCTGTCAAAAAACAGAGCCTAGCATGATGCATACGCATTAAGAGAACCTGTAATCCCGATAACGTCTTACCTTTCTATTTGCGCTCGATGACCAGGCTAAACTCGCTGACCAAACAAAAAAGCAGAACTTCAATTCCTCAAAGTTCTGCTTTATCAATCCATGACTGCTTACACTCTGCGCTTTTTGAAAGCGTGCCAGCCAGCGCTGAGAATTGTTTTTACCACCACACCGAGTGCGCTTAGTTTTGGGTCGGCTTTCTTGCCAGAGGCAATGCGCCACATCTGATGTTCATACCAAACCAGCCCGACCATCGCCACCTTGTCTAATGCAGGTTTTCCTGTGGTTGGCACCGTTAGCGGCATGCCGTAACTAGGGTTTTCAATTAACTTGTTAGGGAAATCAGGATCAACCGCCATTGTGCGCGCAATGCCAATAAAATCGGTCGCCGAGGTGTTTAATGCGTCATTCATTGCTTGCGCGGTTCGAAAACCACCCGTGACCACCAGCGGAGTGCTGACGAGTTTTCTCGCCTTAACCATGTAATCCATAAAATACGCTTCACGTTTTACTGTGCTGGACTTGATTGATTCAGCTTTGCTCTTTGAACCCATCATTGATGGACTTTCATAGGTGCCACCGGAGATCTCAATCAGGTCGATACCGTTATCACTCAATGTTTGCACAACCTGCATTGACTCTTCTTCAGTGAAGCCACCTTTCATGAAGTCGGCGCTGTTAAGCTTAATTCCGACAGGGAAATCTTCACCGACCTCTTTTCGAATCGCGCGATAAACCTCAAGCACAAAACGAAGTCTGTTTTCGAGTGAGCCACCCCATTTGTCTTGGCGTTGATTGTGTCTCGAAGACAAAAACTGACTGACAAGATAACCATGAGCACCGTGAATCTGGACACCAGTAAAACCCGCTTGTTTTGCAAGCTTTGCGCTCAGCGCGAACTTATCAATAATCGCGATTATTTCTTTTTCAGTCAGAGCTCGTGGCGTATTAAAGCCTTTCTCTAATCCGCGCTCTAAAGAGATAGCTGAAGGGGCAACCGGGCTATCGCATAAGAATTTAGGAATTTGCTTACCTGGGTGATTCAGTTGCATCCATATCTGCGAACCATTCTGTGTTCCGGCACTCGCCCACTCACGAAATACGGTTAAGTCACTGTGCTCATCTAACACAACGTTTTTAGGCTCACCAAGCGCGCCTCTATCGACCATCACGTTACCCGTCATGGATAGGCCAATTCCTCCTCGAGCCCAACGCTGATAGAGCGTGACTAAACCTTGCTTAGGGTTATGGTGTTTATCACCTAGCTGTTCACTCATTGCCGATTTGAACAGGCGATTTTTGATCACTTGACCATTAGGAAGAGAAAAAGGGTCGTTGAGGCAGATTAGATTCATGCGCGTGGTTACTTTCTTGGGTTTATACATTCAGTCCAGTATGCCCTATTTTATCCGACAGTTCTGAGCATTTAGTGCCTATTTCGAAGCAAGTTTCACTCAATAATAAAATGCCAGCGGCATAGCAGCTGGCATTAATCGATTATAAATAGAATCTCAAAAACTGGGCTGGCGCTGCTGAAATATGTCAACCAGAAAGGCTCAAACACTCTTTACGCTCATGGTAATTGTCGTTATTGTGATTCTCTACGCCATCATCACAAGGACTGTCTGAGAGTTATGAACAGCACGATTGAAACTATTCTGGGGCACCGCTCCATTCGTCAATATACAAATCAACCGATTGAAAAAGCACAACTTGATGTGATTATTCAGGCTGGTCTCGCGGCTTCATCATCGAGCTTACTGCAGGCTGTTTCTATCGTGAGAGTGACAGACACAGAGAAGCGCAAGTTGCTAGCTGAATACGCAGGCAATCAAGCTTACGTGGAGAACGCGGCTGAGTTTTTGGTGTTCTGTATCGACTATCAACGCCACGCTCAAATTAACCCTGAAGTGAAAACCGACTTTACTGAACTGACCCTGATTGGCGCGGTCGATTCTGGCATCATGGCGCAAAACTGCATGCTGGCTGCTGAGTCTCTAGGTTTGGGTGGCGTTTACATTGGCGGGTTGCGTAACAGCGCACAACAAGTCGATGAACTGTTAGAACTGCCACAGCACACCGCCGTGTTGTTCGGAATGTGCTTAGGTCACCCGGCACAACAACCAGAGGTGAAACCTCGCCTCCCTGCTCACGTAGTAATGCACGAAAACCAATACCAACCGCTGAGCCTAGATGAAATTGCCAGCTACGATGATTCGATGCAAAGCTACTACGCAAGCCGTTCAAGCAACCAAAAGCAGAGCAGTTGGTCACAGCAGATCACACAGAAACTCTCTGGTGAATCTCGCCCACATATCCTGCCTTACTTAAACAGCAAGCAGCTGACCAAGCGTTAAGCCGTTAAGCCGTTAAGCCGTTAAGCCGTTAAGCCGTTAAGCCGTTAAGCGATTAGAGCTAGCAGCAAACAGCAGTACAAACAAAAATGTCAGCGTAATATACGCTGACATTTTTATTTATCCGGAGGCGGCTAGCTTACAGATATTTCTCAATCGGTAACAACTGTAGGAAACCTGATTGCATTCGTTCCCATTGACCAGTGTCAGGTTCGCTGTCCCAACGTTGATCGCCTGAATACCAATACACATCACCGTCTTCCAGTTCCAAGCGCCAGCTATTATCTTCACTCATCGCTTGCTCAATGGTGCCAGCTAACATTTCAGCAATCTCTTTGTTCTCGATGATCAAAACCGATTCCGTATTGAGGTAGGTAGAACGCAAGTTGAAGTTAAATGAGCCAATGCTTGCGATGCTGCGGTCGAATACAACTGATTTAGCGTGCAAACCATAGGCCGTCTCAGGCGCACATTTAGACACGTCTTGAGTCGATGCTTCACACAGCTTAGATTCTGGTTTTAGCTCAAACAGATCGATGCCATGCTCCAACATGTCGTAACGTCTGCCTGCATAAGCAGAATGATTAGTCACCAGATCATTAGACGCCATAGAGTTAGTTAGCGCTTTTATCTCAACGCCCTTGTTGTTCAATACCTGCCACTCTTCAAGCTGACCATCATCGAATACAAGGTAAGCGGATTCCAGCAAGATCTCTTGTTTCGATTCGCTCGCTAATTTCCCTAGAAGAATCGCGGTCGCTTTCGGTTCATCGGTATTGTCTGAATCATCAGGAACAGGCTGATCGTAAACAAAACGCGCATTCACCCATGCCATCTCACCAATCACCTCTTTCAGCAAACTATCAGCAGCCTTACGATCTAGTGGCAATTCCGGGTAATTTTGATAATGCGGAACGACAATATTATCTATCTTCGAGAGATCAGGTTGCTCGTCATCACCCAGCATATCGACAGGGTAAGACCAACGGCTGTTCCAGTATTCAACAAAACTGGTTTGGATGGTGTTAACTACCGAGCCCATGACTAATACATCGCGGTCTCGGAAATTGATTTCATCAGAAAGGTCGAAGTATTCATCACCAATATTACGTCCACCCACCACAGACAAAGTACCATCGACGGTAAACGACTTATTGTGCATACGGCGATTTAAACGAGAAAAGTCGCCGACAAAGCTCAGCCATTTACTGAAACCGCGGCGTGTTGGTGTTGGATTGAAGATACGAATCTCGACGTTCGGGTGTGCATCCAGTGCCGACAGCAACCCTTCACGTTCGTTGAGGTTGATATCATCCAGCATTACGCGAACCTTCACACCGCGCTCGGCCGCTGCTAATAAACGGCTAGCGAGATAGCTGCCCGATTCGTCAGAGTTCCAGATGTAATATTGAATGTCGATGGTGTGCTCGGCACTTTCGACCAGCGCTAATCGCTGTGCCAAGGCATCCCAACCAGACTCTTGCAGACGAACCGCAGTGGTGCCTTGCTCTAAAGCTTCAGGCTGAAATTCATTGGTTAGAACCGATAAAGAACTAGGTGCAGGAGAGGTTGGCGGTTCTGTTGGATGATCGATGCCTTCAGGAAGTGAAGAACACCCACCTAAAACGGCGATTAAGATTAACGTTAAACTGATGCGTTGGAGCACAGGCATGTATCTGACTTCCTTTTCACGATGGCGTCTTTAGAAACTTTCCGTACAGCTTTTCAATGAACAAGCTATTCCGATCTATTCATTGATTATTACTGCTAAAGCCTGAAATTTATAGGTAATTATCCAGTATAAATTTAAAGGTCGGTAAATTGGCCCACAAATCACTTAAGTTGGGTGAGTGCCAAACAGTATAAACTCAGCGGCTTTTCGACCATGTCAATGGTGAGCTCTATTCGGTCTGGGTGATGCTTCACCATTGTTTGGAGATCTAGTTTCACCGCTTGATTTCACACTAACAGGCGTGTCGACTTACTTATATGAGATTGTGCAAACGCATTACTTACGTAAGCGCTAAAGCTGTTGTTCATCTAAGGGACATGTAAGGATCAACACCGAAAACATTGTTCACGCTGCATAACCTTTATCGTCTCTACACAAGCCTTCCTTATAGTAGTACCCTTTATCGTATTTCATTCTTAATGGTGTTTATGTCTTATGAAGCTTTTGGTCGATCGCACTGGTGAACAGTTTTTAGATATTCTGCAAGAATCGGGAGATACATTGACGGTTCAATTCATTACCAATGAAGGCAATCGAAAGGGTAAGCCGTTCCAAGATAACTTGAGTGGATTGTTCCTCACAGGGTGGAAGCCGCGCACCACTTCAACCGCCATCGGATTAGAACGCTTTAAGCAAGGCAAACTTGAAGATCCCAAAGTGAGTTTCGCATTGCACCAGCTCTATCCACTGGGTCGAGACGTAAAATTACCTTCTGGAGATATCGCCACAATCGCGAGTTACGCCAATACCCATGCCGATGGCTACTATATGTCTGTGCACCTCAACGATGAATTAACCCGACTCAAGATTACACCCGATTGGGAACTGCAACCTTCCACTCAAAGATTGGCTCTGCCTTATTACCCAGCCCCAAGAACTAAAGAAGAGCTCGACAACATTGACGATTTTGATGCGTGGGCGGGCGGCTTCTAAATACTCCTCACCTACGCCTAGTAGCACATAATACCCAAGTTATTATCAATTATTTTTTGACAATAATTCAAATGTAGCACTGTTTATCGTTTCAAATATTCCCACTATTATTTATCCATCGACACAGACTGCAGCTCAATGAACAAAGAGTGGCACTGTAAACACAGACAAATCACCATTTCGGTGAAAAATAATATAGGTACGAACATGACTCAACTAACTATCGTCGCAAACATCGTCGCTAACGAAGACAAAATTGAATTGGTTAAAGCAGAGCTGCTAAAACTGATTGATATTACTCGCGCTGAAGAAGGCTGCATCAACTACGACCTTCACCAAGACAATGAAAACCCAGCACATTTCACTTTCTACGAAAACTGGACATCACGTGAACTTTGGCAAACACACATGGGTAATACTCACCTTGCTGAATACATGGCAGCAACCGAAGGCAGTGTTACGTCATTTACACTTAACGAGATGACTAAGATCGCTTAAGTACAGTTTCTGTAGTCTGTTACTAGAAAGCACACTGACAAGCTATCGAGTTCGATTTGGAAGCCCCGCTGCACGTCAGCGGGGCTTTTTCATTTATGCGGATATCGTCAGCTGCCTTAGTTAGAGCTTCAAACGGGGCAGAATAAAGTCAATAAACGCCGAGATACGTTTAGAGACAGAGGACGACTTGTAATAAACCGCATTCACTCGCTCTCGGTCTGTGTTGGCAAGTTTGTCTTGTTCCAAGATAGGGATTAGACGCCCTGCTGCCATATCTTCCTGCACCATAAACCCCGATAAACAAGCAATCCCATTTCCAGCTAAGACTAGTTGACGCACGGTTTCACCATTACTGGCTGTCACAGTAGGCGCGACATCACTTTGGTTTGGTAAAGGCCAATGGTTAAGCACTTTGTTACCCGCAAATCCCACAATTTGATGCGAACTCAAATCTTCAGGTTTGGTGGGTAGCCCACGCTTAGCGAGATAATCAGGTGACGCCACAATATGGAGTAAGCTTTTACCTAACGGTCGAGCGTGCAGTGTTGAATCGGACAGCTTACCGATTCGAATCGCAACATCAGTTCTCTTTTCGAGAAGATCAACGAAGCCTTCGTTGGAAGTGAGTTCCAACTCAATGTCTGGGTAAGCCTCTTTGAATGACTGCACCAACGGCACTAGCTGATGGAATACGAATGGACTGGCGGCATCGACTCTTAAACGACCTTTTGGCAACTCTCCGCGCGACACGATTTCTTCTTCCGCGCTCTGAATCATCTGTAATCCCACCCTGACTGAATCGACAAACTGCCGTCCTTCCTCCGTCAATTCCACGCGTCTCGTTGTTCGGTTGAATATTGAGACGCCGAGTTGCGACTCAACCTTACTCACCGAACGAGACACCTTGGCGACCTGCACATCCAGCGCCTCTGCCGCCGCAGAAAAACCACCAGCATCGACAACGGTGAGTACCATTTCTAAATCATCTGAACGGGTTAACATGAGGCTCCTTCGCTATCTTCATTTTGTTTAATGTCATCTCGCTTGTGCTCATCACAGCTCAAATCATCTGAGTCTTTTCGATCTCATCAGCTTAACCCAATGATCGGCTAACTCTTTAATTATTGCAAATTTCACAAAGGTTATTTGTGAATAGCGGCATTTTTCACAAATATATTTTGCTAGATAATCCTCGCCATCAAACGAAGCGCTCCTATTGCAGTCACAAGCTGCCCCATTTTATCGCGCTCGGTATTTAACAAAGAACAGTAAGAGAGATGATTATGCCATTAGCATTACTTGCATTGACGCTCAGCGCCTTTGCCATCGGAACCACAGAATTTGTCATCGTAGGCTTGATTCCTACCATGGCGAGCGACTTGAATGTATCTCTGCCATCGGCAGGCCTATTAGTCAGTTTATACGCGCTTGGCGTTGCCATTGGCGCACCAGTATTAACGGCATTAACCGGCAAATGGAATCGTAAGGCGGTGTTGCTGACCGTGATGGCATTGTTTGTCATTGGTAACTTATTGGCGTGGCAAGCTCCGGGTTATAACACGCTGATCGCCGCACGAATTTTGACTGGCCTTGCCCATGGCGTGTTCTTCTCGATTGGATCGACCATCGCGACAGGTTTGGTTTCAAAAGATAAAGCAGCCAGTGCCATTGCGATCATGTTTACAGGTTTAACGGTTGCATTGGTAACCGGCGTACCACTGGGCACTTATATCGGGCAAACCTTTGGCTGGCAAGCGACCTTCTTGATCGTGGCTCTGCTTGGCCTTATTGCTCTTATCGGTAGTGCTATCTTGGTTCCAAGCAACCTTAAGCAACCACCTGCGGCGAAGATTTCGGCACAACTAAAGGTTCTAACTCAACCACGCTTACTGTTGGTTTACGCTATCACAGCACTAGGTTATGGCGGTACGTTCACAGCGTTTACGTTCCTTGCTCCAATACTGGAAAATGTATCAGGGTTTGATTCGAGCTCTATCAGTCTCATCATGTTGGTTTACGGTGTGTCAGTGGCGGTAGGTAACATCTGGGGCGGAAAAATGGCCGACAAGATGGGCCCGATTAAAGCGTTGACCGTTATCTTCTCTGGTTTAGCCGCAGTACTGGTGGTATTCAACTTTACCGCAGTAAACCCTTACGCAGCTGTTGCTACCATTTTGGTTTGGGGTGCATTCGCATTCGGTAACGTTCCGGGGCTACAAGTGTATGTTGTGAAACTGGCTGAGAAATACACACCAGATGCAGTCGATGTCGCTTCTGGGTTGAACATTGCAGCCTTCAACGTCGGTATTGCATTAGGCTCATGGGGCGGTGGTTTGATTGTCGCGAAATCTGGATTAATGAACACCCCTTGGGTAGGTGCTGTGATCGTTTTGATCGCTCTTGTTCTGACTCGATTCAGTGGTGCGTTAGATAAGAAGCAAGCACAACAAGCTGTTCCATCTAGCATCTAGCATCTAGCATCTAGCAAGAATAGAAAAAACAAA
Organism: Vibrio sp. 10N.222.55.A1; assembly: GCF_041473835.1. Lineage (NCBI taxonomy): Bacteria > Pseudomonadati > Pseudomonadota > Gammaproteobacteria > Vibrionales > Vibrionaceae > Vibrio > Vibrio sp. 10N.222.55.A1. The sequence goes on from NZ_JBFRSX010000001.1 coordinate 70,773, forward strand.
GCCCGAACCTAGGTTCGGGCTTTATCAATTCAATCTGATTATTACTCGTTATCGATCGCTTTCAGCACTTTACATGGATTACCGACTGCAACCACATTGGCTGGGATGTCTTTAGTTACCACACTGCCTGCGCCAATCACGCTGTTTTCGCCAATGGTGACACCGGGGCAAATGATCACACCACCGCCAAGCCAAACATTGTTGCCAACATTAATCGGTGTGCCAAACTCAACGCCTTCTTCTACACGGCCTTTCACATCGAGTGGGTGACCTGCAGTCAGGATTTGAACGTTCGGACCAAGCAGCACATTGTCGCCAATAGTCACTTCAGCCACATCCAAAATCACGCAGTTAAAGTTAGCGTAGAAGTTCTTGCCTAGCTTGATGTTCGAGCCGTAGTCACAACGAAATGGAGGTTCTAAATGCGCATTTTCACAGTCCGGAATGAGCTCTTGCGTTGCTGCTTCCCATTCAGATGTGCCAGGAATACTGTTATTGAGTTTTTGAAGCACCTTGCGACATTCGATACGAGCTGCATAAAGCTCTTTATCCCAAGCCTGATAAGGTTCACCTGCTAGCATTTTTTGTTTTTCTGTTTTCACGTTACTTACCTGTTCTCACATCAATTAGCTATTTTCATATTACTTATCTAGCTTCACATTACTTAACTAATGGTGGTCAATTCATCGACCAAAAACGCAATATCGCACATCTAAATAACAGTGAATAAGGAGTGTTTGAGCTTGGTTTAAGAGATGCGCAGCTCGTCACTTTTTGTAGGTAAAATATGAAATTCGAACAGTGCTAATTTAGCTTCGCTATCGAATCACGTAACACCAAACTACCAGTGGTATTGATGGTGGTCGCTTGCTCTGTTTCACCGACAATTTGCAGGATCGCCTTTTGCGTCATTTGCTCTAATGGCACACTCACAGACGTTAAGCTTGGCGTTAAAAACGCCCCCACTTTGCTGTTATCAAAGCCGACGATCGAAACATCTTGAGGCAATGAGTACCTAAGTTCGGTTAACGCCTTAATCGCACCAATCGCCATATCATCGTTTTCAGACAAGATAGCAGTGAATGTGGTTCTGCTTTTTGCCAAAGCCTGAGCCGCGTGATAACCGCTCTCCATCGTCCAATCACCTTGAACAACGTTGGACTCATCCAATGCAACACCATGTTTAGTTAACACATCTTGATAGGCTTGGTAACGCAGCTCATCGGTCGAAGAACCGGCTTTACCACGAATCACTGCAATATCGGTATGACCCTGCTCGATGATGTGTTCAACCATCAAACAAGCGCTCTGATAATGGTCGGTGGTAATAGCATGATTGGGCTTCGACGGCATTTCACGGTTGAGTACCAGAATCGGAGTGTCGGTGCTGTCGATGGCCTTTGCAATCTCACATTCGGTTAAGCATTGCGGATAGAGGATGATGCCCGCGCACTTCATATCCAGCAGGAAGTTGATCGCCTTTATTTCGTCTTCAGCGCTGTGTTTGCCATCGGTGATCACCAGTTGGTGATTCGACTTTTCGCTATAAGAAGCCGCGTGATACATCAAGGAAGAGAAGTAAGGGCCATTGAACAACTCATTGGTGATAACAAAGCCGATGAAGTTGGTCTTCTTGGTCGCCAATTGCTGAGCCAACAAGTTCGGTCGATAACCTGTTTCTTGAATCGCATCAAATACCTTTTTCACCACATCTGGGCGCACGATGTTCTTGCCATTTAAGACACGAGAAACGGTCGATTTAGATACGCCTGCGCGGTTTGCGACATCAAGCATGGTTACCATTCGCTTCTTTTCCTTTATAAAAAATTAGCCGACATAGGCCGACTAATTCATTGCAAAATGACAGCTCACAGTTCACATAACTGCGCTGGGGAATGCATTCTAAATAGTGGCACCGTTAGATGCAATCACACCTTTATACCACTCGAAAGACTTCTTGCGCTTGCGTTCTAGTGAGCCAGATTGATCGTTGTGCTTATCTACGTAAATGAATCCGTAGCGTTTTTTCATCTCGCCCGTGGTGAACGAAACTAAATCGATACAGCCCCAAGGGGTATAGCCCATCAAATCAACACCATCAATCGAAACGGCTTTTTTCATCTCTTTGATGTGGTCGCCAAGGTAAGCAATGCGGTAATCGTCATTAATGCTGCCATCTTCTTCAATGGTATCAACCGCGCCAAAACCGTTCTCAACGATGAACAATGGCACTTCATAACGTTCATACAGAGACGCTAAACAGAAACGCAAACCCGTCGGATCAATTGGCCAGCCCCAATCGCTAGACTGGATGAACGGATTATCGACCGAATTTTCATGACCGCCGTCCATCGCTTCTTCTGTAGATTGGTGAGAAGAAGAATCCAAGGTATTCGACATGTAGTAGCTAAAGCCTAAGTAATCAGCCTTACCTTCTTTTAGGATCTGCTCATCTTCAGGCTGCATCTCAATGTTGAAGCCTTTGATTGCCCAGTCACGCGTAGCGTAATTTGGGTAATGACCGCGAACCATCACATCTGAGAAGAAGTAACGGTCACGCATCGCTTGTTGTGCCACCATAATGTCTTCCGGTTTAGAAGAACGAGGATAGAAAGGCACCATCGCACACATTGCGCCAATTTGAAGATTTGGATTGATCTCGTGACCTTTCTTAACCACCAAAGCACTTGCAACAAACTGATGGTGAACCGCTTGATACATCGCCTCTTGCGGCTTTTCGCATTGTGGAAACTTCACGCCTGAGCATAACCAACCGAAAATATCTGCCGAGGTGTTCATCTGGTTGTTGATCTCGTTAAACGTCATCCAGTATTTCACTTTGTGTTGGTATCGTTCCATCACTGCAGTTGAATACTTAACGAAGAAGTCGATCACTTTGCGGTTCATCCAGCCGCCATATTCCTTAGCTAGATGGTAAGGCATTTCAAAGTGGCTCAGTGTTACCACAGGCTGAATGTCGTATTTCAACAGCTCGTCAAACAGATCATCGTAAAACGCTAAACCCGCTTCACACGGTTCAGCTTCATCGCCATTTGGGAAGATACGCGTCCACGCGATACTGGTACGGAAACACTTAAAGCCCATCTCAGCGAATAACTTAATGTCTTCTTTGTAGCGATGGTAGAAATCCACTGCGACTTGGTTAGGATAGTTTTCGCCATCAATCACGCCATCGGTGATTCGACGTTGTACACCATGAGCGCCCGCTGTTAATACATCAACAACACTGACACCTTTACCATTCGCATCCCAGCCGCCTTCTAGTTGATGCGCTGCTACTGCACCGCCCCATAAAAAATCGTTCGGAAATTCGTTATTCATACCATTACTCGCTACAAGTTATTCGTGAAAAAGATCAGGATTAGAGAGCTCATTGCAACTCTGAAACCGATTTCAATAAAAGAAAAGATACAGGTTGAAACCGGTTTCAGCAATAGTTAAAAGATCTTTTTTGATCGAACTACAGACTAATCAACAGTCAGCATTACGATCAATGCTGCTCAAAATACTGATCATGCTGAGATTTGCCGGATAGGTCTTGAGTTCCCGGGTAGAACTGGACGAGTGTCTGATCGGCTAAAGTGAGGTGAATCCAACCCTCTTTGACTTTCAGCCAATTGGTACCGTTGGTCTCATAGACGGCAGGAAACTTGCCCCAGCCAGACTCTGATACCTGCAGCTCTTGAAATAGGTTAATCGGGGCTAGCTTATTGCTGTCGAAGTTTGCGTCGGCATAGACAGATAAAGGCTCGATGGCATCGTTTGGCTTAAACGTATAACAGCTCACAGAGGCTGAAGTGCGATCAAACCACTGGTAAGGTTGTGCACCGATTAAATCGTAGACCGTGCAATCATTGAATTGAATCGCCCACTCTTGGTGAGCTTTAAAACCGAGGTAACCTATGGGTTGTGATGGTTCAGGCTTTGAGTCCGCCTCCTGCTCATACACCGGTTCTGAGGTAGCACATCCCATAAGCCCAAGACTAAAAAGGAAAGTCACAGCAAGCTTCATCATTGTCATACCTCAGTTCCGTTAGTAGATGAGTAACTCAATTAAGTCTCTACATTAAACGGTAAGTTCCAAACGATTACCATCCGGATCGAGTACACAGCTCTCATAATAGCCATCGCCTGTTCTTCTTGGGCCATCTAAGCGCTCATAGCCGTCTTCGACCAAGTGTTGAGTCAGTTGATCGACCGCCTGTTCCGAACCTAATGATATCGCCATGTGAATGAAGCCTGTGAACTGGTCATAGATGTCGTCTTTCGATTCAGGGACAGAGTCCATTTCCATAATCTCTAGTCGACTTCCCGTATCAAACGAGAGGAAGTATGAAGAAAACCCTTTAGTTGGGTTGTGATATTTTGAGTTCAATGTCGCGCCGAAATAATCTTCATAAAATCGCTTCAGTACTTCGAGTTGTTTGGTCCAAATTGCGATGTGTTCAATCTTCATTTTGTTTGCCTAAGTTTGATGTCTAACGCTAGATTACTCATCAAATAAGGAACAATAAACAGAACGAAATTCATCGAAATTGTTCCTGATTAACGGGCTCGATTTTATGTCCATAACTGCACAGTATTGGCATCTATGTTTGTGTAATAGTTATCTTTCCTCCATAGTCAGGTTTTACACAATCTGAGATTCAAACTGTGAGCTTTTTAAAACTGATACTACTTGCGGCTATATGGGGAGGCTCGTTTCTTTTCATGAGAATGGCCGCCAATCCATTAGGGCCCGCAGTCTTAATTGAAGCGCGAGTTCTGTTTGCAGCACTTACTCTGCTTTTAGTTTCTTTCTATTTAAAAAAGAAGCTCTCTTTTCATGATCACGCAAAACACTTCTTCATTCTCGGCCTGTTTAACACCACACTTCCTTTTTTGCTTTTCGCTTATGCCGCGCAGACACTGAACGCCTCGACACTCGCCATCTTGAACTCTACCGCGCCAATATGGGCGGCAATCATTGGTGCAATATGGACCAAAACAGCACTCGAGGCGAAAGTTCTATTGGGACTTGGGATTGGGGTAACAGGAGTTGGCGTGTTAGTCGGTTGGGATGCGATGAACATTGGCCGTGAGGCTATGCTTCCTATCTTTGCAGCAGTGATGGCGGCCTTTAGCTACGGAATAGCGTCAAACTATACCAAACAAGCCCCTAAAGTTGAGGCATTCAACAATGCTCATGGCAGCATGTGGGCTGCGGTATTGCTGGTTTTGCCGTTTGTATTCTTTATTCCGATGAGAGAAACACCCGACGTTACGATCACTACATCGGTTGTCTTATTAGGCGCGGTATGTACTGGGTTAGCGTATCTACTTTACTTCAATCTCGTCTCTGAACTCGGCGCACCTTCAGCCCTGTCCGTGACCTTCATCATTCCGGTATTTGGTATTCTATGGGGTAACTTATTCTTAGATGAAGCAATTGGCATCAATACGATTGTTGGTTCAATTCTGGTTATCACCGGCACCATGTTGGTGACAGGAATGACGCCTTCTAAGATGATAGAGAGCGCCAAACAGAAACGAGCAGCAAGAGCGGCTCGTTAATCAGCCATATATTGCTGAATCTTGTTTCTCAGCCACTGATGAGCAGGGTTCAAATCGGTTCTTTTATGCCAAATCATGTATTGCTGCATAGGTAAGATTTCAAACGGCTGATCAAGGACTTGAAGCTGGAAGGATTCGGAAAATTGATTGGCAAAATCACGCGATGTACTGCCGACACAATCTGAGCCCGATACCAGCACACACATGGTCATCAGCGAGTCACACTCGGCACTCACTTTTCTCTGTTTCAGTGGCGACTTGGTAAAATAATCTGCCGTGTATAAACGGGTTCGACGCATTCTAAAAGTAACATGCTTTTCGTTGTAATATTGCTCTTGCGTCACAGAGCCATTGATTCTCGGATGCCCCTTTCGAGCTATCAGCACCAACTCATCTTCAATCATCGGCTGCTTCATGTAGCCGTTAACTTGCGGGTAATGGATATCAATCGCTAAATCAGCTTGTTGCATGCTCAAGCCTTGCAATAATTCTTCTTCGTTGTTCGGCACCATATTGAATTCAATCGAGATATTGCCCAACGTCTCATCTTGCTCGACGAGAGGTTGAAGCTTGGTTAATCCAATCTCATTCACCAGGATACGAAACACATGATGCTGCTGATTATCAAATGTCTTTAAAGTGCTTACTGCGCTGCTTATCCCTTCTAGAGCAGGCTCTACTCGGTCTGCCAATTGCACCGCAGCGTTAGTCGGAATAATCCCACGCCCTTCACGAATAAACAGGTCGGTATCAAGCTGAGATTGCAATCGCTTCAATGCCCCACTAACCCCAGGCTGAGTCATACCAAGCGATTCTGATGCAAGCGTGATCGACTTTAATCGATACACTTCTAAGAACACGCTCAATAGATTTAAATCCAACTTTTCCACGTCGCTCACCGTTACTCTCCCTGTCAATGTGGTCTTAATCAATCATAGGTCAGGATTCGTCTTCGTCGCCCAACCATTGCATGATTCAATACATAGCCAATCGTGATGTATTAAATAAAGCTTACTTTATTTTTTGCTATATGTCTTATTCCTATAATCGCCTCAACGAAACAAAATTCTGAAATGAAGAGGCTCTTATGACGACTTCACGCACGTTCAAAAATGCATCACTGTTCCTAGCTATCTCGCTCGTATTCCCTGCAGTTGCAGCTAACCATGACCACGCACACTTCAGCGAAATTGGCGACCAAGGTGGCAAAAGTGCAACCGAGATGACGACTAAGGCAAACCAAGAGTTCGCAAAAACACTTAACTTTGCCGACACTCGCGCTTTCGACAATAACAACAAGGGCCTTATTGCTAGCTTCGACCAAGAGACGGGCGACATCATTCGCAATAGCTTTAACTTTATCGACCCAAGTGTGACGAATGCAGACCAAGCACCAGATTCAGTAAACCCTTCACTGTGGCGCCAAGCGGTATTGAACCAAGCAGCAGAAGGCTTATATGAAGTTGTTCCGGGTAAAGTTTACCAAGTTCGAGGCGCGGATTTAGCGTCTATCTCTTTCATTCGTAGTGACAACGGTTGGATCGCTTATGACGTACTTCTTACCAAAGAAGCGGCCGCTAAATCTCTAAAATTCTTCAAAAACAATGTGCCTGATGGCGGCGAACTGCCAGTCGTAGCAATGATTTACTCTCACTCGCACGCTGATCACTTTGGTGGCGCAAGAGCAATCAAAGACGCATACCCAGATGTAAAAGTGTACGGTTCGAAAAACATTACTAAAGAGATCGTCGACGAAAACGTATTGGCGGGTAATGCAATGTCTCGTCGTACCGCTTATCAATATGGCGCAACGCTGAACCGACATGAACACGGTATTGTGGATGCAGCACTGTCGAAAGGTCTATCAACCGGTAGCATTACTTACGTACTGCCAGACTACGAGCTGAACCATAACGAAGAGATTGAAACTCTGGTTATCGACGGCCTAGAAATGCAATTCATGGATGCTTCAGGTACCGAAGCGGCATCTGAAATGGTGACGTACATTCCCAGCATGAAAGCACTTTGGACTGGCGAACTGACCTACCAAGGCATGCACAACCTGTACACGCTGCGTGGCGCTAAAGTACGTGACGGCTTGAAATGGTCTAAGAAAATCAACGAAATGTTGGTCACTTGGGGCGAAGAAACAGAAGTACTGTTTGCGTCTCACTCAGCCCCAATCTGGGGTGAACAAGAGATTTCTGATTACCTAAAAATGCAGCGTGACGCTTACGGTTTTACTCATAACCAAACGCTTCGTTTAGCCAATAACGGTGTGGTTCTACAAGACATCGGTGACGAGATTTACAAGGTAATGCCAGACAGCATTCAACAGTCTTGGCACACCAATGGTTACCACGGTACTTACTCTCACAACGCTCGTGCTGTGTACAACATGTACCTTGGTTACTTCGACATGAACCCGGCTAACCTTAATCCATTACCAATCGAGCCAGAATCGGTGAAGTTTGTTGAGTACATGGGCGGCAGCGACGCTGTGATTGAAAAAGCGCAGCAAGATTTCCAAGAAGGTGAATACCGCTTCGTTGCAACAGCACTGAATAAGGTGATTCAAGCTGAGCCTGAGAACAAAGTTGCACGTGGCTTATTGGCAGATACTTACGAGCAATTGGGTTATCAATCAGAAGGTGCAGGTTGGAGAAACATCTACCTAACGGGCGCTCAAGAGCTTCGTATTGGCACACAACCGGGCGCACCAAAAACTGCATCTCCGGATGTATTGGCTAACATGACCATTGAGAACTTGTTGGATTACTTAGCAGTTAAAGTGGATTCGCTAAAGGCACAAGAAACACCATTTACGTTGAATATTCAGCTGCCTGATGTGAAAGAGTTCTACTACGTTGAGATGTCTAACGGCAACCTGAACAACATCCAAGTATCAGAGCTGCAAGATGCGGATACAACACTGATCATCAATAAGTCTGACGTGTCTGATATCGTACTTAAGAAAACAAGCCTAGGAAAACTATTAGAAGACGGACAAGCAGGAGTGAAAGGTGACAAAACATCGCTTAACAAACTGCTGTCTTCACTGACAGAAGCTGACACCTCTTTTGAGATTGTTCCTCGTCCAAACAAAGGCGAAGAAGTTGATGTCGAGCTATACCAAGATTCAGCGGTACACGCGCATTAAACGTCCGAAACGCTAAATAGATAAAACAACAGCAGTAAGCTAGAAAAAACGTTCTATAAAGAACATAAAACAAGCCCCTACCTTTTGGTCGGGGCTTTCTTATTTGTTCTCAATAAGTGCTTCTTGAACGCTACTGCGTTTGCTCTCTTACTGAGGCTGAGAGCTTAATGAAACTGATAATTTGTTGAAGCTGATAGATTACTGAGTTTGCCCGTTTACTTCGCAATCCCAATAAGAAGGTGAACCATAATATTGAACAAAGTAGTCGATAAATACGCGAACCTTAGGCGCAAGCAACTGAGCACTCGGGTATACCGCCCAAATCGCAGCCTCATCTTTTAAAGGGTAATCCGGCAACACCTCGACCAGCGAACCTTCCGCGAGCTGCTTGTATGCTATCCAAGTCGCACACATGGCAATGCCCAGCCCATCGACACACACATCCCTTACCGCTTCACCGTGATCAACACGGATAGCACCTTTTTTCTTGATGGTGACATCGCCTTCTGGCGTATCGAACGTCCAACCTTCTAAGCCGGTTTGATTGATGCATTGATGTTGCTTGAGGTCTTCTGGTGTTCTCGGATGACCATGACCCGCCAAATATTCTGGCGATGCACACAAAATACGTTTATCAGTAGAGAGCTTACGAGCGATCAGGCTTGAGTTTTGTAGCTCCGCATTACGAATCGCCACATCAAAGCCACCATCGACCAGATCGACGATTGAATCACTGAGTGAAATGTCCACCGACAGATCTGGATACTTAGCCAAAAACCCTTTCAGAGCAGGCATAACATGCATGCGACCAAACGAAGAAGGTGCAGATATTCGCAACACCCCTTTTGGTAATTCATTACCGGTTCCGACAGAGGCCACACCCGCTTCGACACTCAAAAGGATTTGCTTGGCATGAGGAAGAAATGCCATGCCTTCTTCAGTCAGGGAGACCTTCCGCGTGGTGCGATGCACAAGACGAGCACCTAGGCTCTCTTCGAGCTTTCCGATATGAATACTGGCTACCGGAGGTGACAACCCAAGCTCTTGTCCTGCTTGACTTATATTGTGCGTAGACGCGAGTCGCACAAACAATTTTAGATGTTCAATGTTCATCAATAATGGCTAGCCTGCGCTGAGTACACGCTGCTTATTGGCCGCAGCGGCACGGGGAATAATGTGAGTTTTAATATAGGCATTAAGCTTAAACCATGCAAAAGCGCCTGCTAAAACATTGGCGACGGTCGCAGCAATAACCGCATTGATCATGTCTCCGGTTATAGAGCCGAGCCATAACGCTGGAATGTAGAAAACAAACAAGCGTAGGAAAGAGACATTCAAAGCTTTACGCGGCACACCCAAGGCATTAAACACCGACGCAACCAACATGCAAAGCCCAAGCGGCCCATAGCTGAACGGTATAAATAACAAGGTCACTTCAAACCAGCTGCGTATGCTTTGTTCTTCCGAGATCACAGGAATAATCCAGCCACTAAACAGCGCCAACAATGCTGCCATCGCAGTGTGGAAAACCAATAAGAACTTCGCAGTTGTATTCAATAGCTCAGGGATTTTGCATCGCTGCTGCGCCCCTAGGTAACGCCCAATCATAGGTGGTATGGACATCGTCAGAGCAAGAGAAAACACCAGCATAAAACTTTCAACACGAGCGAGTAAGCTCCAAAAAGCCATCTCATCAGTTCCGATTCTCGCAATCAAAAGCATTGAGAAGAATGCGCTGACCGCAGGTAATATCTGATTCGCAGTAGTTGGCATTACCGTCTTGAATAACTCAAAACTGTAGCCTTTGATTTGGGTGCTGCACGCGCCATTGAAGCCAAACCAACCTTTACCGCGAGACTTGATTAGCATGTAGATTGCGCCTAATGCGTAGCCAATGCTCGATGCGATCGCCGCCCCTGCAATGCCCATATCCAATCCAAAGATCAAAATAGGGTCGAGAATTAAGTTAATCACACTGGCAGCCAAGAACATGCTGCCGGTTGTTTTAGTATCGCCATTGGCACGATAAACGCAGGTGGCCAGATAAAGCACCGCCACCATCAATGCACTAAACAGCCACAGCGGCCAGTACACATTAAAAATCGACAGCATGGATTGGTATTGAGCTTCGGAGACATCATTCACAAACGACGCAAAAACAGTATCGCTAAAAACAATCAGCCCTATGCAGATCAAAGCAATCACCAAGACACCAAACCCGACCGACAACGTCGCAATTGAAGTAGATTTACGTTGCTCTTTTGCCCCTACCGCTTGAGAAATAATGGACGTTGCCGCGACACCGATGCCCACTTGAACACCGGTAAACGCCGCTTGGAATGGCAAGGTGATACCGTGAACCGCCAACTCATTCACCCCTAGCTGACCGATAAAGATCGAATCGACCAATTGCACCATCATGATCGCAAACACACCCAGCGTCAGTGGCAGTGTTTTCTCAATAATGGTTTTCAAAGTCGCGGATCTCATCTGCATAGGTCGGTTTACTCTTGTCTGTACTTTGGGGCTAATTACCTAGTTGAGCAGTATACGAAGCTAAATGAAAAGGATAAGAGCACCAAACAAGGAATGAGTTTTTAGATTTCGTTGACAATCGAATCAGCAAGATACCTTCAACGTTAAAATACACAACTAAGGCATTGAATAAATTGAAATTACAAAACTCGCCAACACTCTTAATAATTCGTTAATAGTGTTTCGTTTAATGGTTAATTGTTGGCTCGAACATTCCTCGCTAGCCTGAATTTAGGTCGCATTCACACTGAATAGGCTGAAATGAAATCTCTCAGAAGGAATATGGAAATGGCATATCAAGGTTATACAACGTTTAAAGCTCAAGCCGAGGATGGGATTCTTACCGTCACTTTTGACTTCGGTACTGTGAATGTTCAAGGGCAAGAGATGCTTGCCGACCTCAATGGTTTAGCAATGAGACTAGAGCGCGATCGTGACATCAAAGTCGTGGTATTTCAGTCAGCAAACCCTGAAGTTTGGGTCTGTCACTACGACACCAATCTATTAAAAGACATGTCGACAGAAGCCGTTTCTCGTGAAGAAGCGAAGTTGCTCGACCTACAAGTGGTGCTCGAAAGAATCAGCAAACTGCCACAGGCCACCATTGCCAAGCTTGAAGGCTTCGCTCGAGGTGGAGGCCACGAATTTGCACTGGCATGTGACATGCGATTCGCGGCTCGTGGTAAATACAAATTCATGCAAATGGAAGTTGGCATGGGCATTCTTCCTTGTGGTGGCGGCGCATCACGTATGGCACGCCAAGTCGGCTTAGGTCGCGCACTCGAAATCGTCTTGAGTGCACGAGACTTTGATGCTGACGAAGCCGAAGCATACGGCACCATCAACAAGGCACTAGAACCGGATGAAATTGGCGAATACGTCGATACTCTTGCCAAACGAATCGCTCAATTCCCTGCCGAATCGATCAATGCATGTAAGCAAGCGGTGTACGAATCTATCGATAAACCGATCGACGAAGCACTCAAAGCAGAGGCCTACTGGTTGTATCAAGCCACCAGCAAAACACCTGCGGTTAAGCGCTTCCAAATTGCCGATGAGCAAGGCCTAGAGCACGATATGGAAAACCAACGTAACTGGGAAACTCTGGTTATGAACGTTCAAGACATCAAATAACTCGGTCACTTCTCTTAATTTGGGTCAGCCACAAACTGACCCATAGTCTTACTTAATGGTTAAACGCCAACGGTTACCCACCAAGTGTTAAAATGGTCATTATTTGCCCCATAGACTCACATTTGAGTCTTCAGCTTGTGAGCCAAATGCAACTATGTGTCATTAATCTTTGTTATAAAGTTGTTCAAACTATTTTTTGAAGGACGGAATATGCAAAAAATAATTCTGATCACAGGTGCCACGGATGGCATTGGTTTAGAGACCGCAAAAGCACTAACGCAGCAAGGGCACCATGTTCTGATTCATGGCCGCAACCCAGCTAAGGTCAATAAAGTCGTGACCGCTCTGTCTCGCCTGTCTAAGAATGCAATCATCGAAAGCTACATCGCAGACCTATCGACGCTCTCTGAAGTTGAGGCGCTCGCAACCCAAATCAAAAGCGATCACAAACGACTCGATATACTCATTAACAACGCAGGTGTGTATAAAGTGTCGGACATCACCACTCCAGACAATCTTGATGTGCGTTTTGTCGTAAACACCATTGCGCCGTATCTACTGACACAAAAGCTGCTTCCTCTTTTTGATGCGACAGGTCGTATCGTCAACCTATCTTCAGCAGCCCAAGCACCCGTCGATTTAGATGCATTAATCAGTCCGAATGCGGGCGAACTTGATGGTCCGGTTTACGCGCAAAGTAAGCTGGCGCTAACGATGTGGTCCATCGAATTAGCCAATACTCTTTTAGACAAAGGCACCGCAATTATCCCTGTAAACCCAGCTTCTTTCCTTGGTAGTAAATTAGTGAAAGATGCTTATGGCGTTGATGGCAACGACCTTGCGATTGGAGCCGATATTCTTTGTCGTGCTGCGCTCAGTGATGAGTTTGCCAACGCTTCTGGTCAATATTTTGATAATGATTCTGGGTTGTTCAAAGACCCGCACGCCGACGCATTAGACAACACTAAGAACCACAAGCTGGTGACAGTGCTTAATCAATTACTCGAAGAAAAGCTGTGCGTTACGCACTGATCATTCATTAGTAAAAAACGACCACTAACACTCCCCCCCACCACCACACACACAATCCAAGCCGCAGTTCTATCTATACAGACAAAGAACTGCGCGCTCTTTCGATTATTAAGATTTCTTTAATACTGATTCCCCGCTTTGCCCAATTATCACCCAAGATGCAGATTGCTAAACTTGCCCCCGTCGAAACAACACAGGCTACGGCCGAGGAGCATTTATGCGTTTTGAAGGTAAAGTTTATCGTCCTTGGATGGAAGCAGAGAGCGTACTCATCCAGACAACATTGGGGTGCAGTAATAACCAGTGTACCTTCTGCACGATGTTTGATGATAAGCGTTTCAAAGTAAGAGACATCAAAGACATCTTTGAAGATATTGATGCGGCGAGAAAAATCTACCCGCATGTTGAATCTATCTTTTTGGTCGATGGTAACGTGATGGCGATTAGAACCGAGATGCTGATTTCGATTCTGGATTACATCAAGATCACCTTCCCAGAGAGCAAGAACATTTCTCTGTATTCGGGGTTCAATGACTTCCGTCGTAAGAGCTTGTCTGAATTAAAAGAGATTAAGTCGGCAGGTTTAAGCATGGCCTATTCTGGCTTGGAGTCCGGTGACCCAATTGTGCTTGAACGCATTCAAAAGCGCATGACGCGTGAGCATGCAATTGAAGGTATGAACCTAGCCCGTGAAGCAGACATCAAGGTGCTGGCTTCATTTATCTTTGGCCTTGGCGGCAAAGAGCGTTCTATAGAGCATGCGATTAATACCACCAGCTTGCTGAACATCATGCAGCCGGATGCGATTGCACCAATGGCTTTAGCCGTTCAACCGGGATCGGTATTGGAAAAAGAAGTAAACCGTGGCGAGTTTGTTTTACCAACGCCATTGCAGATTCTGGAAGAAGAAAAATACTTGCTCGAAAACCTAGAAGATTTCGATTGCTACTACTGGGGTGACCACGGCAATAACATCTCACCAATGCGTGGCATGTTGCCTCAGGCTCGTAAGCCGTTTCTTGATAAGATAAATCAAGACATCGCGCATAACCCAATCACTAAGCAAAACGTCATTAAAACCTTTGCTTGGTAACGAGTAACCTCTACATCGTTTGAAGCAGCCACAAAAAGGGCCAGTGTCAGCTGGCCCTTTCATTTTCTAGCTATGTATCTCTCTATCGAACTACCTGGAGCCGACCGCTCGGACTAATTCTGCGATTCCATCCCAATCACCCTTGTCCATTTTGTCGGTCGGTACCATCCAAGTACCGCCACAGGCAACGACTGATTTCAGTGCTAAGTAAGACTCAACGTTCGCTGGGCTTACACCGCCTGTCGGCATAAAGTTAACCGGGTAAACAGCCGTCAACGCTTTCAACATAGGAATACCGCCAGATGGCTCGGCAGGGAAGAACTTTAGTGTCTTAAGCCCCATTTCCATTGCTTGTTCAACCAAGCTTGGGTTATTCACTCCAGGAACGATCGTAACCCCTCTTTGCTGACAGTATTTGACTGTTGTTGGATTCAAACCTGGGCTGACAATGAAATCAACACCCGCATTAATGGCAGTATCCACCTGCTCTGTAGTCAGCACAGTACCTGCGCCAATCAGTAACTCAGGGTAGGCTTCACGCATCAAACGAATCGACTCTGCTGCCGCTTCTGTACGAAATGTCACTTCAGCACAAGGCAAACCATTCTCAACCAATACTTTCGCAAGCGGCACAGCCTGAGCAACGTCATTAATGGCGATCACCGGAACGATGCGAATATCTCTGAGTCGCTGTTCAATTGTTTTCATTGTTCATTTCTCTCATTATCAAACAGACAAATTAAGCCAAGTCGCTGCCGTTGCTTGCGATCACTTTTTTGTACCAGTGGAATGACTTTTTAGGAATACGATTTAACGTACCATTGCCTAGGTTGTCTCTGTCCACGTAGATAAACCCATAGCGCTTGCTCATCTCTCCGGTCGACGCCGCAACAAGATCGATACAACCCCAAGGTGTGTAACCCATCAATGGTACACCGTCTTCCATTGCTTCATGCATCGCAACAATGTGCTGACGAAGGTAATCAATGCGGTAATCATCGTTCACTTCTCCATTGTCATCCAAGGTATCACGAGCACCTAAGCCATTTTCTACCAAGAAAAGTGGTTTCTGGTAACGGTCATAGAGTGTGTTCATCGTAATTCGAAGACCTGTAGGGTCAATGACCCAGCCCCAATCACTTGCTGGAAGATGAGGGTTTTTGATGGACTTAACGACGTTCGCTGCACTCGTATTTCCTGCATTCATATCAGCGGAAGCACAGCGTGAAGCGTAATAACTGAAAGAAATGAAATCGACGGTGTTCTTTAGAATCTCGAAATCTTCATCTTGTGTTTCAAGCACCACACCTTTGTTATCAAACACTTTTTGAGCATAAGATGGGTAGTAACCACGCGATTGAACATCGATAAAGAACAGGTTCTCGCGGTCTTTTTCCATAGCCATCAGCACATCTTCTGGCTTACATGAATATGGATAGAAGTTACCGCCCGCCAGCATACAACCCACTTGGTTTTGCTCATCAACTTCATGGGCAATCTTGGTTACCAAAGCGCTTGCTACTAGCTCATGGTGAGCTGCTTGGTACTTCACTTGATCGTGATTTTCGCCTTCCTGAAACAACAATCCAGCACCAGAAAACGGGCTCGCTAGTAAAATATTGATTTCGTTGAAAGTTAACCAGTATTTCACCAAGCCTTTGTAGTTTTCGAAACAGGTTCTCGCGTAACGGCTAAAGAACTCAATCATCTTACGATTACGCCACGAACCATACTCGTTGACCAAGTGCATAGGCACATCGAAATGGCACAAGGTAACGAGCGGCTCAATACCGTATTTCTTACACTCTTCAAAAACATCACGGTAAAAATCTAAGCCAGCTTGGTTCGGCTCTAGCTCGTCACCTTTTGGAAAGATTCGGCTCCAAGCGATGGATACGCGGAAGACTTTAAATCCCATCTCTGCCAGCAAGGCGATGTCTTCTTTGTAACGGTGATAAAAGTCTATCGCGTTATGGCTTGGGTAGAACTCGTCTTCGCTGAGCGTCACCTTATCAACCTGACCAAGCTTAATTGGCATGCGGTTCTCACCATAAGGGATCATATCTACGGTTGTTAGGCCTTTACCACCCGCTAAGTGAGCGCCTTCAGACTGGTTTGCAGCAATAGCGCCGCCCCATAAGAAATCTTCGGGAAATTGAATGTTTGACATCGAATACCTCGGAAACAATAAAAGTCACCTTACGCTGAAGTAAGGTGACTGAATAAATTAATCAATTCTAATTAAGACGCGGACACTACTGTCGGCTTGTCTTCTGCCTTACCAGCTTCTTTGTTTGCTGACTCTGAAGTTGCTTTCTCATCGGCATCATCTTCTGGAACATCTTCAAAGCCTAAAACTAGGGTTAGAACAAATGACAGAACAATAGACAATGCGATCAGACCGAACACCCAAACGATACTCATTGGGTCATTCACATCGAAGAACTGAACACTCGTAAACAAGCTTGGTGCTGCCATCGAGTGACTCGCAAGGCCACCCATGCCCGCTAATGCACCTACGATAAAACCAGTAATCATTGTTGCGATAAGTGGACGTTTCAGACGAACAAGCACGCCGTACAATGCAGGCTCAGAGATACCGGCGAAGATAGCTGAAGCACCTGCGGCTAATGATGTCTGCTTTAGTGCGCTGTTTTTGGTTTTGTAAGCAACAGCCAGACACGCACCACCCATACCGAGGTTGGCACCGATTTCTGAAGGCATAACCATACCTTCACGACCCGTCTCAGCAATGGTTTGAATAATCGTTGGAGTAAATACACGGTGCATACCAGTAAGAACAAGTAGAGGCCACAGTGCGCCCATGATAGCAACCGACAACCAACCTAATGTGTCATGAATTGTGTAAACAAGCGCTGAAAGTGCAGTACCAACCCAAATACCAAATGGACCGATAAGTACGATAGCAACCGGAGCTGCAATCAATACGATAAGCATAGGTTTCAGGAAGTTTTTAGTCACAGCAGGGGTAATGCTATCTACCCAACGTTCTATGTAAGAAAGAGCCCAAGTCATCACAAGTACAGGAATAACCGTGTAGGTGTATTTCACTGACGTGATTGGGATACCGAAGAAATCAACGTGCTTGCCTTCTGCTGCTTGCGCCATCAATTCCATAAAGTTCGGGTGGATTAAGACACCGGCAATCGCAATGGAAAGAGACATATTGGTCTTGAATTTGATCGATGCGGAAGCGGCAACCATAACCGGTAGGAAGAAGAAGGCGCCATCGCCAATCGCTTTCAAGATAATCAAGGTAGGTGCATTTGGCTCAACCCAGCCCAGCATCTCAAGTACCATGGCGAGCAGTTTGACCATTGAAGCGCCAATGATTGCTGGGATAAGAGGCGACATGGTACCAACCAGTGCGTCCAACATTTTCGCACCAATTGACTTAGCCGTTAGCTTCTCTTTTTTAGCAGGAACCTCTGACTCAGATACAGTGGATAGCTCACAAAGCGCCATCACTTCTTTGTATGCATACGATACCTCGTTACCAATGATAACTTGTACTTTGTCTCCATTATCAACAACACCCATCACACCTTTCAGTGCTTTTAGCTTGTTAATATCGACGCCATCTTGGCTGTGTAAAACGAATCGTAGTCGAGTCATACAATGTGTTAGGGCAGCCACATTTGTCTTGCCCCCAAGATGCTCAACAACAGATTTCGCAATTGCGCGGTAATCGTTGGCCATTTTATCCCCCAAAGATCTCTTTCCAGTGATTTTTAAACGCGAATATAGTGAGATGTGACTAATTTTCCGTCAATAGGATGCAAAAACAATCACAATTGTTGTGAATTGTTGTTTTGTGTCCTTCATCACACTTCCTTAAGTTACCGGTAACATGTTACCGGTAACGCTTATAAGATAAAGCCATATTTACAAGCGATGTTCAAAATTGAGATCACGCGCAAATTTGTTAAGAGGATTGAGTTATGGCTGGTAGTAGTGTCATCGTCATGGGTGTCAGTGCTTGTGGGAAAAGCACGATAGGCGAGCAGTTGGCAAAAAAACTTGGGCGTAAGTTCATTGATGGTGACGACCTTCATCCTCGAGCAAACATTCAAAAAATGGCGTCAGGCCAACCTCTTAATGATGATGATCGCATTCCATGGCTGGAACGCGTTCGTGATGCAGCGTACAGCCTAGAAAGTAAAAATGAGCACGGCATTATTGTGTGTTCTGCGTTGAAGAAGAAGTACCGCGACCAAATTCGCGAAGGGAACAAAAACCTCACCTTTCTCTTTTTAGATGGCAACATTGACCTGATCTTGCATCGAATGCGTCAGCGCCAAGGCCACTTCATGAAAGAGAACATGATTAAAAGCCAGTTCGAAACATTAGAAAGACCCGATCACGAGCCAGATACGGTTGTCATCAGCATTGATGGCGATATTGATGACGTTGTGGACTGTGCTGCGATTGTGCTTTCAATGACTGATGAGGCAGAAACAGCATGACCCTTCCAACCATCCAAGCGGTGACTCAACGATTAATTGAACGAAGCAAAGAGACTCATGAAGCGTTTCTAAACCGAACCCAACACCAAGCCTCTGCTGGCAAAGGTGGTAAAGGGCTTTCTTGCGGCAACTTGGCTCATGCTGTCGCAGCTTCTTGCTCCGATGAGAAACGCTCGATTCTTGATCTCACTAAATCCAATGTGGCGTTAATCAGCTCTTACAACGATATGTTAAGCGCTCACCAGCCGTATCAACACTATCCAGATCAGATCAAAAAGGCGTTAGCTAAGTTCGGCCACACCTCTCAAGTAGCAGGCTGTGTTCCTGCGATGTGCGACGGGGTAACTCAAGGGCAACCAGGCATGGATATGTCTTTGTTTTCAAGGGACTTGATTGCTCAATCGACCGCTCTTTCACTGAGTCACAACGTGTTTGATTCAACCCTATTACTTGGTATTTGCGACAAGATAGCTCCAGGACAACTGATGGGCGCGCTCTCTTTTGCACATCTACCCACCGCTTTTGTTCCGGCGGGCTTGATGGCAACGGGCATCAGCAATGATGAGAAAGTACATATTCGCCAAGAATACGCGGCTGGTAAGGTAGGAAAAAGTGCCTTACTGGATATGGAGTGCAACGCTTATCACTCAGCGGGCACCTGCACTTTTTACGGCACAGCCAATACCAATCAGCTGGTATTTGAAGCGATGGGGCTGATGCTTCCGGGCTCAGCGTTTATTCATCCTGACTCTAAATTGCGCGCATCACTCACTCAGCATGCCGCCATTGAAATTGCTTCAATGACACCACAAGCCGCAAACTTCCGCCCGCTTTCTGAAGTCTTTACCGCTAAAAGCTTAATCAATGGCATTGTTGCCCTACTCGCATCAGGTGGCAGCACTAACCACAGCATTCACATGGTCGCAGTAGCACGCGCAGCAGGATTTATTCTGACTTGGCAAGACATCAGCGATCTATCCGATGTGGTGCCTTTACTTGCTCGAGTTTATCCCAACGGCCCAGCAGATATGAATGCGTTCCAAGCGGCAGGAGGAGTTCCCGCGCTGTTACGCCGTTTAGATCAAGCCAACTTACTGCACCGAGATGTCACACCTACCTTTGGCTCGTTTGAAGATCAAATGAGTATTCCAGAACTTGAAAATGGAAAGCTAACGTGGAAAAAGTGCAAACAGTCGGCAGATGCAGAGGTAATTGCAGGCCAAGAACAGGTATTCCAAAGCACAGGCGGAACGCGAGTCCTTTCAGGGAACCTTGGCAACGCAGTGATTAAAGTGTCAGCGGTTGCAGAAGAGCAACGCGTTATCGAAGCACCTGCGGTAGTTTTTGATTGCCAACATAAGGTAGAAGCTGCGTATCAACGAGGTGAGCTCAACAAAGATTGCATTGTTGTGGTGATAAATAATGGACCAGCTGCGAACGGTATGCCTGAACTGCATAAGCTCATGCCGATTCTAGGTAATGTTCAGAAACAAGGGTTTAAAGTGGCTCTGGTTACTGATGGGCGCCTTTCTGGAGCCTCAGGAAAGATCCCATCCGCGATTCATGTCTCACCAGAGGCCATTCGAGGAGGAACTATTGGGCTTGTTTGCGAAGGCGATATCCTGCGCTTAGATTGCGCGAGTGGCGAACTCAATAACCTCAACGACATGCAATCTCGCCAAGCGAAGGTATTTGAGGCAGACGCTAACCAGCAAACCATGGGGCGCAACCTATTTAGCGTGATGCGCCAAAGCGTTTCGAGTGCAGAACAAGGGGCGAGTTTTATCGTCTAGCTGTGTCATCGCTTAAATGTAAAAGCAAAAGGGGCATCATTTCGATGCCCCTTTCAGTTTCCACGATACTTGGTTAAACGCTTTCGCCATCCGTGATGCGATAGCCCATATCCACTACCGTTTCCGTAACTGGCTCACCTTTCAATCGGGCAAGCAGTAGCTCGGCACTTTTCTTACCTATTTCATAACGTGGCGTATCCACGCTAGTCAGTTTTGGGCGTATGGTTTGACCGATATCTAACGCGTTATAGCCCACCACAGATAACTGTTGCGGCACTTGGATTCCACGTTGCTGGGCAATGAGCAAGGTACCTATCGCGATGTCATCATTGGTGCAGAACACGCCATCTAGATCTGGGTAATCCGCAAGAGCGCGATCAAGCAGATCTTCAGCCAAAGAGAAGTTAGAGTGCTGTTCAGTCAACACGTGTTTAGGCTCTAATCCAGCCTCATACATCGCTTTGTCATAGCCTTGCAAACGCAACTTGGTTCGCGCATCCAATCGAGCGCCAAAGTAAGCAATAGAGCGTTTACCAGCTTCAATCATTCGCTTCACGACATGGTAAGAAGCATCAATATGGTCCAAGCCAACAACCATATCGATCGGATTGGTTGGGAGTTCCATCGTTTCAACAACAGAAACACCTGAATTCTTGATCATCTGTAACGTGCGGGGGGTGTGGTGGCTTTCCGTCAATATCAACCCATCAACTTGATACGAAAGCAGCGAAGCAATCTTTTCCTCTTCTTCCACAGCATCATAGCTAAAGTGAGCAAGCAACGTCTCGTAGCCATTCTCTTTAGTAACCGTTTCGATACCTTGAACAAACGCGGCAAAGATTTGGTTTGATAACGAAGGGAGCAAGATACCGATCGCTTTACTCGACGATTTAGAGAGCATAGCTGGCGCTTTGTTTTCGATGTATCCCATCTCTTCAATAACCGCTGCAATTTTAACGCGAGTTTTGGCTGCGACTGAATCGGGATTGCGCATGTAACGAGAGACGGTCATCTTTGTGACCCCCACTTTGTCTGCAACATCTTGAAGTGTGGTTCGAGTTTTCTTCTGCTGTTCTGTCATAACTATTTGAACTCTTTATTATGTTACAAGTAACATTATAAAGTTCTCACCGCCTTAAGTTCAACCCATCCGACAAATTAGCATGGCGTTAACGAAAGGTTGGTATCACGCATGCTTGATGAAAGCTTGGCTTAACTGCTGAAAGAGTGAGTCTACGTTGGGTAGAGTTGTCAGATGTGCGGACAACGGAGTATGAACTTGCGCGTCCACCACGGTTGGATTGCCACAAACTTGATTATAAAAATTTACGGGTGCAACGATGTTCTCTAAGTCGACATCCAACAAGATACAGGCTTGCGAAAGTACAATTTGGCCGCCCCCTTGTTTAAGCAAAACACGCTGCGCAGTACCCACTATTTTTTGTTTGTTGATATTGAGATTGTAATCACCATCGCAATAAGAACCGGGAGTCGCGTGTACATCCACATCGATACCCAGTTCTTTAAAAAACAGGGTTAAGATATTGCACAGATGTAGATACGCTTTGTGGATGTTGTAGGCTTCATCACGAGGCCAATGTTAAATGTGCGATAAGTTAATGATCCCCGGCAGTTGGGGAACGGGAGCGCCGCCTGTTTTACGTGAGGTGAGTTGCCAACCTTGTGCCGCGAGTTGTTTTCTAGACTCTACGGTCACAGGCCACTTTTTACCTGCGGGCAAAACGAGTGTCGGCGTTTTTGCTTGCCACAGCATTAAGGCTTGTCCAATCTCACCCGCCTGAATTTGCTGCAATAATTCAGCTTCTTTTTCAAACGCACGATCAACATCAATGTGCGGGTAACGTACGAGTTTATTGGTTAACTTCAATGCACTTTCCTCTACAGATTGTGGTGACCTATCATTTAACGTTCTGCAATGGTTGATGAGAAATGAGACTATGTGCAATGAAACATAGCACCAAAAGTTAGTTATTGGCGCCATAGTAGCTTGTCAGTTGCCCATCTCAAAGGTGAGTGCTAACATTTGTACACACACCAATAAAGGAATACATCATGGACACTAGAATTCAATTTCGTGTTGATGAAGAAACAAAACGCCTAGCTCAACAGATGGCTGAGAGCCAAGGTCGCACACTGAGTGGTGCTTGCCGTGAGCTTACTGAGCAACTCGCTGAGCAACAAAGACAAACATTATCTCACGATGCATGGCTAACTGAACAAGTAAACCTAGCATTTGAGAAGTTTGACTCAGGAGAATCCGTTTTCGTTGAACACCAAACTGCTAAATCTCGAATGGAAGAACGCAAAGCCAGAATACGTAATCGAGGTAAGCAATGATTTTATGGGAAGAAGAATCACTCAATGATCGTGAAAGGATCTTTGAGTTTATCTATGACTTCAACCCTGATGCGGCAGAAAACGCTGACAACCTCATTGAAACAAAAGTAGAAAACTTGCTTGAGCAGCCTCTAATGGGTGTACAGAGAGACGGCATTCGTGGGCAATTACTTATAATTCCTGAGATTTCAATGATCGTCTCCTATTGGATCGAAGGCGACATTATCCGAATTATGCGCGTACTCCACCAGAAACAAAAGTTCCCAATGGATTGATTACTTCCTCTGGGCAACTAACTAGCCCAATTAAGGGGTGAACAACGCCTCCACCCAACCTAAAGCATTGTGCCATAAACACTAAATTTGAAGTAGAAGCAAAAATGCCAAGCGTTGGGAATCCCTCTTAAATTGATTGTTATAACACAATTGCTACACGTCACTTTCCGTTAGTATCTGACGACAATTTCGTACTGTAAGGACGCGAATTTCATGGCTGAGGCTATATATGATTCGATAGTGACCAAACAAAATTTCGCGGTAATTGGTATGAGGCAGCTCAGGAACCATTCGCCCCATGTCAGGCATACTTGAGAGTAAATCAGTTTTATCAAAAACCTCATTAACCCAGTTTTCTGCCGCCACTGGATTATCCAGTGAAATAAACTCGGCTGCATCACCTAACTTTTGTAATGCTAGTGGTGACCAGACTACTTTCATTTCTTAATGCGCCCCAATACTTGAGCACGAGCGTCTTCATTGGAAACACCTAAACCTGAAGCTAATTGTGCTTCAGCAGTACGCATTTCTTCCAGTAACTCGATCTTCTCTTGCATTGCTTCATATTCTGCAACATCAAGGACAACCGCAACACCCTTACCACGTTGTGTGATAACTAGTGGTCTGCGAGTTTCGTTAATCTGTTTAATAAATGACGTCACGCCAGCACGAAATTCAGACAAAGGCTGAATATCTTGATCAAAATGGATGCGGCTCATGTTGAACTCCCTATGGTACAATTTAATGTACAAATAATAGTTCAAATAGCAATTTTGAGCAATAGCCTGATTTTGTGTTATAGCCGCATTAAGGTGTGAACAACGCTACCACCCAAACTAAACCATTGTGCCGTAAACACGAAACCCAACGATGGAATGAAAAATGCCAAGCGTTGGGAATCACTCTTAAATGCTTTGTATGGATAATAAGCAC
>NZ_JBFRSX010000002.1:0-2165 GCF_041473835.1 Vibrio sp. 10N.222.55.A1
ACCCTTTATGAACAACACCTTACCAACCTAAAGCTGCAAGGTAAACGACCCGCGACCATTGATGCCTATTCCCGTGCGGTTCGTCGGATCACCGCTCATTTCGACCGAGCCCCTGATACATTAACGACCTCTGACCTCAAACAGTTCTTCGCGTCTCTTATTCAAACCCACTCGTGGAGCACCATAAAACTCGATCGTAATGGCTTGCAGTTTTTCTATCGCTACACGCTCGATAAACAGTGGGAGTGGCTCAATATCGTCAAGCCGCCACAAGTAAAACGACTGCCCGACATACTGACACCACAGCAAGTCAGCTCGCTGATTACTCACACTCGACAAGCACGTTATCAGGTGTTTTTTCTTACTCTGTACAGCATGGGGTTACGACTCAGTGAGGGATTAAATCTTACGGTTCATGATATCGACAGCCAAACAATGCGCGTTCACATACGGGAAGGAAAAGGCGGAAAAGACCGAATGGTGCCGCTTCCGCAGCGAACGCTTAAGGCACTCCGCACGCACTGGCTTACCCATAAGCATCCTTGCTACTTATTTCCTGGACTTGGTACATGTCACGACACCCCCATGGATCGTGGCGGAATTCAAAAGACGATGAAACTTGTACTTAAAGAGTGTGGTATCAAAAAGCATGCGAGTCCTCATTCACTCAGACATTGCTTCGCAACGCACTTACTTGAGCAAGGAGTCGACCTGCGTTCACTGCAATCACTGCTCGGTCATGCAAGCCTCAACACCACGGCACGATACACCCGAATGACTCAGATAAAGCAGCATGATGCGGCAATGGCCATCAACCAATTAACGGATGATCTAGACTTAACATGGAGCATAAAATGAGTACTTTCATTGAACTGCTTCGCCAGCATCATCGTGCGCTTAAGCATCACTATCATGCGCAGATAAATGGCGATATGCATCGAGCTATTGGGGCGATGCTCCGTTGCAAAACAGAGCAACAAGGACGCTCACAATGGTTCTGCAGTCACTGCCATCACGATGACCGATTGCCTCTTTCTTGTGGTCATCGCCATTGCCCTCAATGCCAACAACGCACCACTTCTGACTGGCTACAGCGTCAACAGCAAAAACGGTTACCTGTTCACTATTTCATGGTGACCTTCACTTTACCGTATCAATTGAGAGTGCTGGCAAGACATCAACCTAAAGCGATATATAACGGTATGTTTAAGGTGGCATCAGGGGTATTAAAGGATTTTGCCAACCGACAACGGCAAGGTGAACTTGGTTTTACCGCCGTGTTGCATACTCACAGCCGACAACGAAACTTGCACCCACATCTGCACATTATCGTGGCGGCAGGCCAATACGACGCGTCGAGGCAAACGTGGCACAAAGGCAACAAGCATTACCTCTTCAACGCGTTTGCTTTGGCCAAAGTATGGCGAGCAAGAATGCTAGAGGCCATTAATCAACACCCAACGTTGTGGCTGCCGAGTGGCATACCCAAACAATGGGTGGTCGATTGCAGACAAGTAGGATACGGTCAGGCTGCACTCAACTATTTGGCGCGCTATCTCTATCGCGGTGTGCTGCCTGATGAAGACATCATCAGTATCACAGATGATACTGTCACCTTCCGCTATAAAGAGAGTCAGACCAATGCATGGCGAACGCGCACCTTGCCCATTCTGAAGTTTTTGCTGCTCATTTTGCAACACGTGCTGCCCAAAGGGTTGCAGAGAGTACGAGACTACGGATTTTTACGTGGTCAAGCTCACGCCTTAAGAGCCCGCATTCAACTGCTGTTATTGAACTTGGTCTATATGATGCCGCCGCTAACGGCACCGATAAGGAGCAAAGCGATAAGAATCTGCCCTTGCTGTGAGCATGAGATGGCGTGTGTTGGAGTGAGCCGACCCATGTAGTCGAAAGGCATTTAATAATAAGGAGAATGGCATTGACGAAATCAAAGGAGATGTGACGACGAAAGAAACGAAAAATAGCTAACTGGTTGATAAGATTGCTATCGCAACCTTATCTTGACCCCGCTCGCCTTGAGAAAAGCCTCAAAGCGATGTGCCCTTCAAGTTCAATCGTACAATTTACTTAACAAAGTGGCTTCGGGCTTGTTCAACACTCGGGATTTAGTGTTGGCTGCGCAACACCTTAATCCTTATTTGTTA
>NZ_JBFRSX010000003.1:0-718 GCF_041473835.1 Vibrio sp. 10N.222.55.A1
AATTTAGGCAACAACGCCGTTCCCATTACAAAACCTCCATGCTCATTGAAATGTCACTCTACCAAATAGTTAAGAAAGGCACCGTGAACCTAAACAAACTATTAAGACTAGATATGGTAGTTGCTTTAACTCTGGAAGAAATACGAGGCATAACGCTTAGCTACGCTGAAAGTGGAGGTGTGCCATGTCTGAGCGAAGCGAGTTCGGCACGCGTTTACGATTCAGATTTAGGCGCCTTGTTATATGTTTTACTTACTAATATGCCAAGCCATTACACCACTAGTAATAAGTAAAAATATACCTATCAATCCGACATTAACTGCAAAACTTACTTTATTACTTTCGTCTTGAAAGTCATTGGTTCGGGACACAAGTTCACGATGAATCATTAACGACAAAAAGTCTTGATTAGCTGGATTGTTACCATCAAATGTAATGCCTGCCAACACAACAAGTAAAATTCCGCTATATGCAATGTAGTCAACCAAGTCTATTGTGGATAGGTAATCAAAAAAATTGCGAGAAATTAGCAGAGCTACCGAGATCACAACAAGATAAGCTAAAATCCCTTTGAGAAAACCCCTCATTGAAACTCCCTGTACATATAACAGCTATCAAACAGAAAAATTCTGCACTTAAATCCAGAATAATTCGTTCTAGTGTCTTAGATGCATAAAAAATATGCAACTTAGCCATTGCATAACAAATAAGGATTAAG
>NZ_JBFRSX010000004.1:0-61263 GCF_041473835.1 Vibrio sp. 10N.222.55.A1
CACTGTCAACGAAATGACCAAGATCGCTTAGTTAAAAATTAACGTATTTAAACATTCAATTATCAAAATAGATTTGAAAGTATTTACAATATAAGTCAGTAATTGAGTGTAGTACCTGTACTACATTTAGTGAGTAACTCAATATGACATGACGAGTTGCCCTATCACTAAAACATTAAAGACATCAAAATTACCGACGATTTCGGTATCAAATTTAAAAGGAACATCCCATGACTACATTAACGATTGTTGCAAACATCAAAGCTAATGACGACAAAATTGAACTGGTGAAAGCCGAGCTACTAAAGCTTATCGACATTACTCGCGCTGAAGAAGGTTGCATCAACTATGACCTTCATCAAGACAACGAAAACCCAGCGCATTTTACTTTTTATGAAAACTGGGTATCACGTGAACTTTGGCAGGCTCATATGGGCAACCAGCACCTTGCGGACTACATGACAGCAACGGAAGGCTCTGTCGCAAGCTTCACAGTCAACGAAATGACTAAGATCGCGTAACGACAACATAAAACAAGCTTGTTATAGCACTATGCCCTGACTAAAACGGTTTGGGGCATCAAAGAACACCAATGAGGCTCGACATGAAAAATATGAAAATCTTACTAACACTTGCGACTGCGATGATAGTTAACACAGCGCAAGCGGCTGATATCGAAGTGGTTGCCAAGCTTGATGGCACACGACCAGGGAACATTACAGTAACGAAGCAGGGGCGTACTTTCCTTTCTATGCAACCCCTTGATGCACCTGAACTTCGTGTTGTTGAATTGATGAAGGATGGCTCAACCAAAGCATTTCCAACCCAAGACTGGGCAGATGGTCCAGATAAAGGTGAGGTTGGTTTGGCTTCAGTAATCGGTATTGATAGTACCGATGATGGTGTTGTGTGGGTGTTAGATATGGGCAGTGAAACTTCGCCTTCGCAAATTGTTGCATGGGATACCGTCAACGATAAGCTATTTAAACGCATTGAAATTGGAAAAGACGTACAGGTCGGTAACTCTTTTTTACAGGATTTTGCATTAGATACACTGCGTAACCAGATGTACATTGCCGATACGAGTTTAGGTAATCTGTATGGCGAAGCTGCGCCTGCCTTTGTTGTTGTAGATTTAAATACAGGTAAATCTCGCCGCGTTTTGCAATCAAATAAAGCACTGCTTTCACCTGAGCATGAAGTTGTGATTGATAGTTCTCGTATGGCGACAAAGCGTGAAGATGGTAGCGTTGATGCGATTTATCTTGGTGTGAATCCAATCACTATTGATGCAAATAATGAATGGCTATATTTTGGTACAGTCAATGGTAGTGCTATCTACCGTATTCCTGCCGCTGCTCTTGCTAACACAGCGCTTAGTGAAGATGCATTGGCCGAGCAGATTGAATTTTTCAGTGAAAAACGTCCAAGTGATGGCATGATTATCGCAGATAACGGTGATATCTATGTCGGTGATATTGAGAAAAATGCTGTTGGTGTGGTGAATAAAGACGGCTACAAAATCTTTGCACAAGATGACAAGTTATTGTCATGGGCAGATGGTTTCTCTATCCAGGGTGATTACTTGTACGTCACTCAAAACTCTCTTCACTTCCACCCTGCTTTCAACGAAGGCGAAGAAGGTTCAACCAAGCCATACCATGTGCTTCGAATCAAACTTAACTAATTGATGGTCTTTATGGCGGGAGTCATTCTCTCCTGTCCTTATTTTTCAATTCAATAGCGAGCCCATCATGAAAAATTCACGATAAAACCGAGTCGAGACCTTATCCAGATGTCTGAATTTGCCTCATCTGCTGTTGGCGGAGGTGATGTGATTGCTGACGGTAGCAAGGTTACACATCTTCAGGTTGGAACCGCGTGGTTGGTCTGTTTTTTCCGACTTGGGACACTGTCGCGATCAATCAAGGTAGCAACGATGTGGCCAGAGGCGGAGGCAGTACTGATGGTATGTTAGCTCAGGAAGTGGTTGGTCATGAAGATCGCTTTATAACTTTTCCAGATCACCTTTCTTACGAAGAAGCATCAACTGTAGTGGATCAGTAAATTTGGCCACATAGTCAGAACTCTAGACATAAGGAAAAGTAAGTCTAATCGCGTGTCTTGAAATTAGCCTCAATCCTGCTCTAGCTTGTTTTGGGGCAAAAATGAGTTATGTCACTACTCATTTTTGCCTTTTTCATTAGCATTAAAACTCAATCTATCGACCGTATTGCTCAATAATAAAGTGCTCAAAATCATCACACATTTGGTCATTCGACTTTGCATTATTCGCTAATTCAGTTGCTCCATCAACGATCGATACCTTCGCATTCAAATCCGCGACTGGTGCACGTTCTCTTGTCGACAGCTGTTTGATTTTTTGCTCCTCAATCGCCCAAGCCTCCTCTGGCGATAAGTTACACTCGTCAGCGAGATATTTGGCATTAAAACCTTCCCCAGTCAGGCTTTCGATTGTACCGTTATGGTTCACGCTATTGCCTTTATGCCAATAGTGTTTCGCCAACAAAGGCCCGATCTCTGGGTTATCTGTTAAGTAACCAAACTTGTCGGTGAAATAAGCTCGTGTTTGATACACCGCCATATGAGCCAATAGATAACCTTGGTATGAGCAAGATGCTTCATCAGACAATAAGTGAGGGATCGCCATCAGTGGACGAGGGCTGCAAGACAATCCAAGAATTGCCTTTTCACTGCTACGAGCAAGTGTCGTGATTTTTTCAGGCGTGAGGTCTTCATCAGCTAATTCGTACAGGGCTCGCTCGAAATATGGAACCACAAGAATGCTGCGTTCTTGGTAAGCTCGGAAGGGCTGTTTATTGTCGATGATGGCTTTAATTAGATCATCTGGCACAGGTTGCCCGTCCGCATTTAGAGCGTACTGTTTTAGCCAGTCAGCGTCATTTAACAAGCTGTCGCAGAACATGGATTGTGTTTCAGCATAAGCCATCGAAGTCGGCGCAAACTCTTGAGAGAAACAAGGGGCGTTCATTTTTACATTAGCAAAATGCGCCGCGTGACCACCTTCGTGAAATAGTGTGTTAATCCCATCATAGCCACTGCCTATTTGATCGGGCTTAGCGTTGCTAGTGAAATTAACTTGGGCCGCAACCCAAGCATCTTGGTCATAGAAAGAAGGGATAGGGCCATGGCAGAAGCCATTAGGGTACTTACCTTTACGATCAAGCAGATCCAATTTTAATGTCGCTTGAGAGTATTCGATGTTGAGGCGACCAAAAGATTCAATCCAGCGTCGAAGTGACTTTGAGAACGGAACATAAGGATCAAGATCATTCATAACGTCACCTGCAAAAGAGTAGGTAAAGTTATGGGCTTGAAGTGCATTCTCGCCTTTCTGCTCTGCCAAATTGGCTAGGCTTTGCTGATGGCTATCACGCGTGCGTGCTTCGAAGTCATCCAGAATCGTAAACAGTTGTTCTGTCGTCATCTGTTCGGTTTTTACCACCGAGTAATCAAAGAAGGTTTTAAACCCCAGTGATTGAGCAAATTGGTTACGTTTTTTGATCAGCTCAATAAAGCCGTTAGCCAGCAGCCATTGCTCTAAATCTAATAATGCTTGATGTGCAGAAAGCCTAACTTGTTCATTACCATTACTTCTAACGGCTGAACCTAAAACAGGCAGTGACCCTTCCGTTTCATCGCCTGTTTCATTTACGTAAGTCATCGCATGATTCTGCTTTTTCTCAAACAGTTCAGCCTCAAACTTTATGAGATCGGCTTTGAGCTTCTGAGACTGCTCAGACTCAATAGCGTGAGATCTAAAGGTCGCTAACCAACCATTCAAGCCTGTTAGTGTACTCTCTTTTTCGAGAGGATCTTGAATTTTATCGATAGCAGCAAGTTGCGTTTCGATAGCAGTAATCTGTTCGGCAGCGCTTAGAAATTCCGTCCACTGAGTCTGTGCGAGTGTCGAACCATCGTGGTCGTCACTGATACCCATATATGTATCCCAAAAGAAGTCTTCTTTCGCTTTATGAGTCGCAAGATACTTTTGATTCAATTGGTTGAGATAGTTCGTTGCAGTCATGACATTCCTTGAAATTTAACCAGTAATTTCAACATTATGACACATTCATTGAATGTATTTTGTGACGTTAAGTATAACGGCATAGAAGTTACCTTTTCATCAAGGCGTGTTGAACCAATACGGCTTCATCAGTTTACCGCCAGAAGCTATTCAACGTAACAAAGTGAGATTGTCGCTTGAAGAGCCTGCGATTGAAGGTGGCTATAATTAATTAGTACGGCGTGTTGCAACTGTTGTGGGAGAGTGATATTCTCTCTTTCGTAATGGTTCTCAACGTGACGGATTACGTTATTCGGTGATGAATTTATCTAGCGGGCATGTATGCCCAGGGCAAGATCATGAAAAACCCATATGGAATAAGGGGTAGCGTGAAGTGATGTTTCCACTAATTTGTACACTGAAGTCACAACAAATTCAATACATTCAAGATCGATTTGATGATCAGATTTAGGTGTGATCATATACTGTTTTTTAACAGCAGATATTTAGCCATAATGAATGGATTAAGCCTTTTGGACCATATTTCAGTTATTCGAGACCCTCGCCAAGCTTGGAAAATAGAGCACACGCTAACCGACATTATCTTCTTAACAATTGCAGCAGTGATTGCTGGTGCTGAAGGTTGGGAGGATATTGAAGATTTTGGTGAAGATAACTTGGAATGGCTTAGGCAGTATGGTGATTTCAAACAAGGCATACCAGTACACGATACCATTGCCCGAGTTATCAATCTTATTTCCGCCAAGCAACTGCAACGATGCTTTACTGCGTGGATGAAAGACTGTCATGAGACGACAGAGGGTGAAGTGATTGCTATCGACGGCAAAACTCTCAGAGGCACATACAACAAAGACAAGCGTTGTGGTGCAATCCATATGGTTAGTGCCTTTAGTGCAGCAAACCAAGTTGTACTAGGACAAGTGAAGACTGCGGATAAAAGCAATGAAATAAAAGCGATCCCTGAACTGCTTGAAATGCTTTCCTTGCGAGGTTGTTTAGTGACTATTGATGCTATGGGATGCCAGAAGGATATAGCTGAAAAGATAGTCGCTCAAGATGCAGATTATCTCTTAGCGGTAAAAGGTAATCAAAAACGATTGGAGCAAGCGATTAGCCAAGTGTTTAATTCTAGTATGATTAATAGTTTTGAAGGTGATAAATACGTCACTCAAGAGAAAGGGCATGGTCGTACAGAAACGCGTTTGAGTATGGTTGTTCACAATACAGATTTCTTAGGCTAAAGCTTTACTAGAGAGCACGCGAGCACATTGGAGCATTGAAAATCAGATGCACTGGCGATTAGACGTTGGTTTTAAAGAAGATGAATGTCGGATACGTCGAGAGCAAGCCGGTGAGAATTTAGCAGTTATAAGACATATAGCTTTAAATCTGCTGACGGAAGAAATCAGCTTCAAAGCAGGGATCAAAAGAAAGCAGAAAAAAGCGAACCGCAATAACGCTTACCTTTCGCAAGTCCTTGCAGGGCAAGGGGCTTCGTAATCTTGCCCTGCATGTATGCCCGTTTTTTTTCGCCTAAAATTTGCGACTCGAGCAGTTGTTTGTCGTTTGGTCACGTATAATGGACACTTCATATAGCGCTAAATAAGCCCAGTCGATGAAAATCTTTCAAGTTCTAATCTTGCCTCTAATGCTGTCCCTCAATGCTATTTCATTTTCAGCGCAAGCAACCGAAAGCTGGTGGCTAAGAACAGTATTTAACAGCAACCCAAGTCTGCCGAATTCTCAAAACTATATTAATGATATCGAGTTGATGGATTGTGGTGAGATCGAAGGTACTTTGTTGTGCAGTGACTTAACCCAATATTACGACCTGGATGTGTATGTTGAACTGGAGTTGGGGGACTCAAGTGTCGAAACGGTTCGCTTAAACCTGCCATATTCGGACCTAAGTTACACAAAGCTTCAGGCATACCTTCGCCAAGATGGCTTTGCTCTCAGTTCAATTCGTATTGGTGAAGATGAATTCGATGTTACAGCTCAACTCGAACAAGCTCGAAATGAAGGTGTTGGTTTCGATAAGGTGGATAAACAGCTGGTCGAATTCATCAACGCGCCTCACGGTTCAGCAGAGCAACTGAGTGTGTGGAATGTGCCTAGCTTATCTTCTTCTAGCTCTACTTCTCCTTGGATTCAGTTACAGAGTGATGGTGACAACTTAACGGTTGAACTTAATCGTTTTTAATTGCTCAAATTTATAGATAGTTTCGTTATTTATTAGGCTAAACAAGCCTTTCAGGAGAACGGCTCGCGGGCAGACAGCAAGTTATAATTCATTTAAGTGTTCGTTTTTCTGCGGCTCTCACATTTTTAATAAGCGTTTAGCTTTGCCATTTGTTATACGTTGAGCCTTCGGTAAAACGAGATTAGGATACGTTCAGTATTGATAAAGGAGACAACCCATGGTTGCAAGAGTAACGATAGCGCCACAAGGCCCAGAACTTTCTGAGCTGGTGCAAGGATACTGGCGTACAGCAGAGTGGGGCATGACCCCGCAACAACGCCTGACTTTCCTGAAGCAACATATTGATCTTGGCATCACAACTGTTGATCACGCGGATATTTACGGTAACTACCAATGTGAAAAGTTGTTTGGTGAGGCTTTAGCGCTTGAACCAAGCCTTCGTGATGATATTCAAATCGTCACCAAGTGCGATATCAACCTATGTGGTGACCACACTCCAGATCGTAAGATCAATCACTATGACACCAGCGCGCAGCATATTTACCAATCAGTAAATAACTCATTAGAGCACTTAGGTGTTAACGATATCGATGTATTGTTGATTCACCGCCCAGACGTTTTAATGGATGCCGATGAAGTAGCAGAAGCGTTCGCAGAGCTACACAAAGTAGGTAAAGTTAAGCACTTCGGTGTTTCTAACTTTTCACCGCGTCAGTTCGAACTGCTTCAATCTCGACTCGGTAAGCCGTTAGTGACCAACCAAGTTGAAATCAACCCATTGAACTTCGAAGTGGCTCATGATGGCACGCTAGATCAACTGCAGATGAACCGCATTCGCCCGATGGCGTGGTCTTGTCTCGGTGGTGGTAGCATCTTCAGTGGTGATTCAGCGCAAGCGGTTCGCGTTCGTGATGAGCTAGAGGCGATTCGTCAAGAAGTCGGTGCAGACAGCATTGATCAAGTGATTTACGCTTGGGTTCGTCGTTTACCATCTAGTCCAATTGCAATTATTGGTTCTGGTAAGATTGAGCGTGTGAAGACGGCCGTTGATGCACTGAAAATCGAGCTGACGCGCGAACAGTGGTATCGCGTATGGGTGGCATCTAAAGGTCACGGTGTGCCATAGAAAGCAATTCGTATAGAAGTTAAAGCCAGCTAACAAAGCTGGCTTTTTTGTGTTCGCCTAACATGTTTCTCCAAAACTGTGATTAAGGTGGAATAATTTTCAAAAACACTCATAATGCACTCTGTTTTTCACCAGTTGGATATTTCCATTGAGCACTTCAAAATTCTCTTCAATCGCCCTTAAACCAGAGCTTCTAAACACGTTAGATTCTCTTGGTTATACTGAAATGACGCCTATCCAAGCGTTAAGTCTTCCTACTATCCTAAATGGCAAGGACGTTATCGGTCAGGGTAAAACGGGTTCAGGTAAAACAGCTGCTTTCGGTTTAGGCGTGCTGCAGAACCTACGCGTTAAGCGTTTCCGTGTTCAGTCTTTAGTGTTATGTCCGACTCGTGAGCTTGCAGACCAAGTAGCAAAAGAGATTCGTACTCTTGCTCGTGGTATTCACAACATTAAAGTGCTGACACTATGTGGCGGTATGCCAATGGGCCCACAGATTGGTTCACTAGAGCATGGCGCACACATTCTTGTAGGCACACCTGGTCGTATTCTTGATCACCTAGAGAAAGGCCGCATTGACCTGTCTGAGCTGAACACACTTGTGTTAGATGAAGCGGATCGCATGCTAGAGATGGGTTTCCAAGACGCTTTGGATGCTGTGATTGAAGCGGCGCCAAAAGAACGCCAAACTCTGCTATTCAGTGCGACTTTCCCTAAACAGATCAAATCTGTTGCAGACCGCATTATGCGCAATCCAGAAATGGTGAAGGTTGAATCAACACACGATCACTCAAGCATCCAACAACACTTCTACAAGTTAGAAGGTTCTGAAGCTCGTGATGACGCTCTAGAGCTGCTGTTGTTGCATCACCAACCGGAGTCTGCGGTTGTGTTCTGTAACACTAAGAAAGAAGTGCAGAACGTAAACGATGAGCTAAGCCACCGCGGTTTCAGTGTTATCGAACTTCATGGTGACATGGAACAGCGTGAACGTGACCAAGCTTTGGTTCAGTTCTCAAACAAAACCATCTCGATTCTAGTGGCGACAGACGTTGCGGCTCGCGGTCTTGATGTTGATAACCTAGATGCTGTGTTCAACTTTGAATTGTCTCGCGACCCTGAAGTTCACGTACACCGTATTGGTCGTACTGGCCGTGCAGGAAGCAAAGGCGTAGCGATCAGCTTTTTTAGTGAAAAAGAGATGTACCGTGTTGCTCAAATTGATGAGTACATGGACATGCCAATCGAGCCATCTGAACTGCCAGCAAAACCAATTGCTAAGCCGTACTACTCAAACATGGTTACCATCCAAATTGATGGCGGTAAGAAAGCTAAGCTTCGTGCTGGTGATATTCTTGGCGCACTGACGGGCCAAGGCGGCATTGATGGTAAATCAGTAGGTAAGATCAATCTGTTTGCAATGCGTGCTTACGTAGCGGTAGAAAGATCTGTGGCTAAAAAAGCACTGAACAAAATCGAATCAGGTAAAATGAAGGGTCGTCAATTCCGCGCCCGAATCCTGAAGTAATTCGAGACTGAATCCCTTTGCTGCGATATGTCTAATTAACGACATTGCTAATTAATGGCATTGCAGTAAAGGGTGTTCCACAAAATGCCACTTAAGTTTCTTATCTTAGGTTTATCGACCTAGTCCTCTATACCAAAGCATTATTCATCGGGTCTTATCGAATAAAGATCGTTGATATGTTTTCCTTCGCTAAGATACCAAGTCATCGCTTCCTGTCGATTGTCAACCAATATCGTGATTGTGGTTATTGAACCATCATCAAAATAACAAAGCTCATATTCTAAATCGCTTGGATGATCAGGAATAGCGGCCATAGCTTCCCTCCCAAATATCAATCATTTTAAATACGTCAACCCAACTCATTTATAGGGCTCGTATCACGTCAAATGAGTAATAAAATCAAGTTACATCACTGCCATTAATTATTTTTAGTTTAATCATTTGCCTAAATAGCTAGATTAGCAAGTTTGGGTCTCAATTTATCTCAAAGTTTTTACGACCACTGTTTATTAAGACTACTTTTATAAGAGCTAGAATTAGCGTTATAAAAACTGGGCTAACCTTAAAGGGATGAGTTAATCGGTTTGTGGCTTTGTTGAATGTCGTGAGAGGGTAGAATGAGAAAGTGCCGGTGGTTAGTTTTAGTGATCTGTTTTCTATTTACTGGGTGCGGGACCAAGTTCGCCTATAACAATATAGGTTGGTTTGTCGTTAGCTATATAGAAGATTTTGTTTCCCTCTCAAATAGCCAAGAATCAGAGCTTGAAGAGCGATTAGATATATTACAAAAATGGCATAAAGAAACTCAGCTACCTCTGTACATCTCGCAATTAGAAGCGATTCAAAACGTAGATCGGTCGGATATGAATCCCGCTTTTATTGTGGGCCAAAGTGAACAAACGAAAGAGCATATTCGCACAATCGTCAATAAGTTCGCTCCAGATATTTACGCCTTGAGTATGCAGCTTAGCCCTAAGCAAGACAGGGAGTTTTTAAAGAACTTTCGTGAAAAGCAGCAAGACTATTATGAAGAAAGGTTGTCGTTGAACGATGCCGATTCGAGAGAGCGATACCGAAGCAGAATAGAAGAGCGCGCAGAACGGTGGTTAGGTTCAGTATCGAAAGAACAAAAACAGATTATTTTGGCTTGGTCTAAAGAGTGGGTAAATACCAATAGCAGTTGGCGACAATATCAAAACAACACCTATCAAGAGCTAACGACGCTGATGGCAAAGAAGAGCGATCTGCATATTGCTCAGCCGATTATCATGAAGTTGCTTTTAAACAATGAAGCTTATTATCCTGATGAACTTGAGTCACAACTCAACCAAAATATGGAAACATCAGCCAAGTTTTTAGTAGATATCGCCGCGACCAGCAGTAACAAGCAGTGGGCGTATTTTATGAATGAATTAGAAAGCCTCAAAGGAACGTTGAAGTCATTGCAAGAGTAGAGCGTCCCTTTTAAAGGCTAGCGGTTATTGTCGAGCTAGCCTTTCATCCCACTTTAAGGTGAATTTCGGAACCTAACCCCTGTTGCTCATCAGTAGTTTTGGAATCGAACCTTTGGCTGTCTTCGATATTTTCTGCATCAATTGGAAGCTCGGCTGTTGAATACCGTGGTCACTCTGCAGCTCATCGATCATTAATAACCACAACCTTGCTGTCATTTCTGAATCGGCTAACGCTCTGTGGAAAGTACCGTCGTTGTCGATATTTTTGAAACGCACAAGGTCGCCTAGCTTATGAGTTGGTGCGTCTTGGATTAGACGACGAGCTATCAACATTGAGCAAGCGAACTGTCCATTGTAATCGCGACCAATATTATCTAATTCCGCATCAAGAAAGCGCTTATCAAATGAGGCATTGTGAGCGACAAGTTGGCTGTCTTGAATGAAGTCTGCAAACTCATCCATCACTTCACTACAACTGGCCGCTGTGCTTAACATACGGTTACTGATTCCGGTATAACCTTCAATGAATCCACTCACACGAAATCCCGGGTTCATGAGCTGCTGGAAGGTGTCGACGACTTCGCCGTTAACGAGTTTAACCGCACCGATCTCAATCGCTCGGTCGCCCATATTTGGTGATAAGCCTGTGGTCTCGAAATCGAGAACGATAACGGAATCTGCGGAGTTTGGAGCCATCGTGTTTCCTAATTGCTGTTTGGTAGTATCGCTTTGTATGGGGCGTTTGGTGTTGCTATGGGTAAATCAGTTATTTGCTATTGCTGATAGTAAGTTCAGTGTAACCCGTCGAATCGTCATGCTCTCTGTTGAAGGTCAAGGTATCGTAGCGGTGAACAATCAATTCAGCCGTGGTCGCGATAATCGTCCCTTCAAGCAAATGCCCACCAATTACATTGCCATTCTCATCAGCAACGGAGATATGAATATGCTGGTGGTTTGGGGTTAGCGTTGCCATCACCGAGACTATTTCGAACGGAGCTGTGATTAGCTTGGTGTTGTTGGCATTAGCTAAGCGAATATTGAGTTGAGAAACACATCCGACACAAGACGCAATAGAGCCCGCGGAGATATTGTGCGCTGTCACTAGCCTCTGGATCTCTAGCTTTAGGTCTTGGCCGCGGGTTAATCTCGTTGCGATAGGAGTGATCATCTTATTGCCTCAACGTTATATGTATTTCAAAGAACAAAACGAAGCCACATAGGGCTTCGTTTTATTTTCATTTTGGCTAACGCGACTTTTCTTTTGGTTAATGCAACTTTGCATTTTCTGTCGCTGAAATTACTTAGTCTTGTTGCTGTTCTCTTTTCTTCTTAGGAACGAAGTTCAATACTGAAATGGGTACTTCTTTGCGTGGTTCGAAACCTTCAACAACGCGACGTTCAATCAAGTGACCAAGACGCTTTTCAATAATGCACAGGTTTTTGAAGTTATCTTTTGATAGGAAAGAGATCGCTTCGCCAGATGCATCAGCACGGCCTGTACGACCAATACGGTGAACATAATCATCTGCTGGGAATGGCATGTCGTAGTTTACTACGCGGCTTAGGTTGTCGATATCGATACCACGAGCAGCAACACCCGTCGCGACTAAGTATTTTAGGCGACCTTTCTTAAAGTCAGCCAAGATCTTTTCACGAATCGCTTGGCTACGTCCACTGTGGAAAGCTTCCGCTTGAATACCACGTTTCTCAAGTTGAGCAACCAACTTAGCCGCGCCGTGCTTGGTTTCGATAAAGATAAGCGCTTGGTCCCAGTTACCTTCGGTAATCATGTGGCTCAATAGTGCTGACTTACGGTCTTTATCTACCGTTACCAACCATTGCTCAATGTTCGCTTTAGACGCATCAGTCTTGGCAATCGAAATCTCTTCCGCTTCACTGATTGCACTTTTCGCTAGTGCACGCACTGGCGTTGAAAGCGTTGCCGAGAACAGCAGGTTTTGGATGTCTTGTGGTAGACGCGCGATGATCTTGTTGATGTCTTCAATGAAACCCATGTCTAGCATGCGGTCAGCTTCATCTAGAACCAGTACTTCCACTTCATCAAAGTGAACGGCACGTTGTCCGTACATGTCGATCAAACGACCTGGTGTTGCCACAAGAATATCCACGCCTTCAATAAGACGATCTTTCTGGTGTTGGTAAGACACGCCACCGTACATCGCTAGTGATGTTAGGTTTAGGAACTTCGCGTACTTAGTGATGTTCTGTTCAACCTGAACTGCCAGCTCACGCGTTGGTGTCAGGATAACTGCGCGGATACGTTTTTTACGCTGCGTTTCACCTTTGCTTAGCATTTCTAAGATAGGGAGAACAAAGCTCGCAGTTTTACCTGTACCTGTTTGTGCTGCAGCAATAAGGTTCTTACCAGAAAGAACAATCGGAATTGCTTTTTCTTGAATAGAGGTTGGCTTTTCATAGCCTTGTTTTGCAACGGCTTTAACAATAGGTGAGCTTAATCCAAGCTTGGAAAATGGCATAAGTTTCTCGGTATGATTTGGCTAAATAGCGATGGAAAGGTTTAACAATCTTATACAAGGATAAGATTAATGGCGGCATTCTACCATGTTGCTTGTGTACCGCTAGTAACATAGACACTTTAGTTGGATAATACTGGCTCAATAGCACAACGATAAGGCAGGAATGTAGAGCAAATAGCAAATCCGGTGGAGGATTAATCTCCCACTTATTTTTGCCACTGAATATGCACGATCAGTGATTATTTTGTTTGCTAAAAGAGGTGTTTATAAATTAAGTTGGATCTTGATATTATTTATATCAACAGTTTCATACAGCATATTCCAACTTGAATGAGTAAATAGACCTCCCATTTGGGTTACAGCTATTCTCGTTCCACTAGACGCTTGATTCGGATATCCATTGAACGACGCTAACTTACGTAGACTTCAGCAGCTTATTGCAAAGTATGAATTAGGTGAAGAGTATCACCTAACGATCGATGATCTTGAACACTCGCTATCGACCTCTCGCAGAAACACTTCGATCATTCTTAAATGCTTATCGGAATATCGCTGGATTTGTTGGATTCCGTCCAAAGGAAGAGGGAAGCTTAGCCAGTTTAGAATTTTGGTCAGCTTTCCCGAAGCATTAGAACAAGTGTTAGCGCTTCAGTTAGAGCAAGGGTGTTTTAACGTTATTCCCCGCCTTCTAGAAAGCTATGGTGATGCTGCAATAAAGGCACTGACGCTAGCGACTGAAAAACATAGTCTGTTCAATCAACAACATGACCATTTACTGATCACTCAATATCCGTGGGTTGATAACCTTGATCCAGCAAAAACATACCGAACCGCAGAACATCACATCTTAAGAAGTCTATACAATACGTTACTCGTCCAAGACCATGAGGGAAATCCCCAAGCGAGCCTCGCGCACCATTGGAAGGTGGAAGGGCGATTTCTGCATTTTTGGTTGAGACCGAATGTGTTATTCCATGACGGTGAAACTTTAACGGCCAAAGATGTTGCTCAATGTTTGTTGCAGCTAAAAAATATCGAAGGGCCAGTACAGTCTTTATTTGATCAGGTCAGTGATGTTCAAGTGGTGGGTGATAAACAACTGACTATTGAGCTGACACACGCAAACCCAATGTTTCTCTATGCTTTGACTAGCCCACACGCGTCTATTTACCGCTGCAAGCGTACTTATTTTTCGAGCGGGCGCAGTGCCTATATCGGAACCGGACCTTTCTCATTAGACGATTGGAGCGAAGAGTGCTTGGTTCTTAAACGTCACCGAGGTTACTTTGCTCAAAATGCCTTGTTAGAACAGATAACGCTCACCGACATAGAAGGTTTGAATGATCACACCCTGAGTTTTAATCAATCTGGCGTAGCAGAAGAAACCACAATCAATGCACTTTCGTATCTTGCGGTTAATCGTAGAGAAAACTCGGGCATAACCCCTGAAGAACTCGACAGGTTGGTATCGTTTATCAAGTCCAGCAGTAAAGAGTTTGATGCTGATATGGTGACGGATGATCTGTCTTTCTCGCCGAGTAAATTAACATCCAGCAATCCCATTCCTATTTTGACGGGCACGGTTGTATTAACACGACCTAGAATGACGATTCCTTTACTTCAAGATATGGCGGACTGGCTGCAACAAACGATTGTAAAAACGGGTGTCGCTATTGAAGTTGTTGAGCTTACCAATATCAGTGACCCTAGCTCCATGAGTGAGTCGGCAGACTTGTTATTCATTGAAGAAGTTATCGAACAGCCAGCCGATTATGGCCTTTACGATTGGCTACTTGCTTCCTCTGGGCTCAGATTCATTTTCAACAATTCTGAGATGAAGGCGCATTGCGAGAGAGTTAGAGCTGCTGTCAGTGGCGAGGACCCAATGCGCGAGTTGAAAGAGATTGAAGGTTCGCTTTATCAACAGAAGTTACTTTGTCCGTTATTTCACGGCAAAGAGAAGGTTTTTAATAGTGTTGAGGTTCATGGGGTAGAGATTAACCAAACCGGTTATAGTGATTTTTATAAGCTTTGGATAGCTTCGAACGAGAAGTAATTAGTCCATTTTTAACCCCATTTCCCTATCTTTTAGTTTCTGTTCAAAATGAAAACATGCACGAATCGGCTATCACCCTTTCGTGTTTCTTTCTAATGCCAATCGCTATTATGGCTGGCTATGACTATCACAGTCATTTCCGGTCATCCCCCCAATGACAATTCCATTGATAATGTATTTCATTAGGATCTAATCGAATGAAACTTAAGCTTATTTCTATCGCACTTATAGCTGTTGGCCTTACGGCTTGTGGCGGAGGAGGCGGTGGTAGCAACACAAGTGCTCCTGCTCCTCAAACGAGAACCTTACAAGGTGTCGCCATTGACGGGTATATTTCCGGGGCGACCGCGTTTCTAGATATCAATTATAATGGCGTATTAGATGAAGGTGAGCCTAGCAGTGTCACGGACGATGAGGGCAGCTATGAGCTATCTTTGACGGGCTCTAACTCAGACTGTATGGACTACGCTCCAATCGTAGTGAACGTGCCAGTAGGCGCTATTGATGCAGACAGCCCAAACACACCGATTACTGAACCTTATCAGTTAATCTTTCCGCCAGTCATGACGGTGAGTTCTGAGCAAGAAATTAAGTCGACTACGCCACTGACAACTGTTTTATGGAATCAGATCCAAGCCGACTTGTATAAAGGTGGTTTAAACAGTTGCTCTGCTTTGAAGCAAGCCGTGAACACCCAAAATAGCATTATCCAAAATGTGAAAGAGCATGACTTCCGAATTGCGAACCGATACAACATCGCAGTAGAGGACTTGTATGGTGATTTCGTTAAAGATCAAAATACTGAGCTCTACGATTTAGCGCAGAAGATGATGCCTGCCATTAAAAAGTCGTATCAAGAGACCAAAGAGATTCAAAAAGAGAACCCGACAGCCCAGCAAGCTTATGTTGACTATTACTGGCAGCATTGGGATTACTCCAAGAAGAACGAAATTAATAAGTGGTATAAAGTTAAAACAGTGATGACTGCGGATAAGCTGATTGTCATTGAACATGAAGTTTCAGCCGACCTGCAGACAGAACTGGCGTTAAGTGAACATTTTGAGCGTAATGGTCAGAAGAAAGATGGCTTAGAGTATGACAGAGCAGCTTGGTTCTCATTGAATAGTGATGGAACGGAATATTCATGTTCAGTGCAAGAGACCATCAAGCAGCAGGTTCTGCCTAACTCATTGACTACTTTTGGTGTGATTAACCGTAGCGGGTCTCAACAACCTGATTGGGACAGCTGTTCTCGTCAAGAGGTGGGTGCGGGCTTCATGCAAACCTTGTCGGCTGATGTTGTCGGTGACTACAAAGATCAGTTTACTCAGGTACAAGCGAAATTTAATTTTGAGAATAATGCACCACATCCAGAGTGGGTGAATTTGGGTGATTCATTGGGTAGCGTTTCACGCAGCGACTTTGATGCACTCAGCTATCTCTCGGTAGACTTTGATGACAATAGTTCTTATGGCTCTGATAGTTGGAACAGACATA
Organism: Vibrio sp. 10N.222.55.A1; assembly: GCF_041473835.1. NCBI lineage: Bacteria > Pseudomonadati > Pseudomonadota > Gammaproteobacteria > Vibrionales > Vibrionaceae > Vibrio > Vibrio sp. 10N.222.55.A1. The sequence goes on from NZ_JBFRSX010000004.1 coordinate 16,432, forward strand.
AGTATGCGTACATTGAGAATACACCGTTTGATTACACTCAAACGATAACGTCTAAATACTCTCAAGGTAACTGGACCAAAGGTTATTATTACCAGAATGGAACAAGTCGAATGGAATGTTCAGATGATGGTGTGAATTGGTCAAAAGATACTTGTAAGTAACGCTGACGAAGTCGTTACTCAATAACTATAAATAGCTTTACGCAATAAAAAAATCCAGTGCCATCAGACACTGGATTTTTAGCTTTAGATAATATTAAAACGCGTTGTTAAGCGATCTCAATCTTCTCTGCTTGGTTCTGTTCTACCATTGACAGTGCAAGTGCTTCCGCAACCTTAATACCATCGATACCAGCAGACAGGATGCCGCCTGCGTAGCCTGCGCCTTCACCTGCAGGGAAGAAGCCCTTAAGGTTGATGCTTTGGTAGTCTTTACCACGCTTGATACATACAGGAGAAGACGTACGAGTCTCAACACCTGTTAGTAGGCCGTCTGGTGTAGAGAAACCTTTGATTTTCTTCTCGAACGCTGGGATTGCTTCACGAATCGCTTCGATAGCAAAATCAGGCAGCGCTTTTGAAATGTCTGTTAGATGGATACCCGGTGTGAAAGACGGTTGTACTTCACCGATTGCACTTGGATCGCGACCTTTCAGGAAGTCACCGATTTTCTGTGCAGGTGCATCGTAGTTTTCACCACCAAGAACATAAGCGCCACTTTCAAGTTCACGTTGTAAACGGATACCAGCCAGTGCGTCACCTGGGTAATCACGCTCTGGGTCGATACCTACAACGATCGCGCTGTTTGCGTTACGTTCTGCACGAGAGTATTGGCTCATGCCGTTCGTTACTACGCGGCCTTCTTCAGACGTTGCAGCAACCACAGTACCACCTGGGCACATACAGAAGCTGTATACAGTGCGGCCATTCTTACAGTGGTGAACCAGCTTGTAGTCCGCCGCACCTAGAATTGGGTTGCCTGCGTTTTTACCGAAGCGAGCTTCATCAATCATTGATTGCTTGTGTTCGATACGGAAACCAACAGAGAAAGGCTTCGCTTCCATGTAAACGCCACGGTCGTGTAGCATTTCGAATGTGTCACGAGCACTGTGACCAACAGCCAGTACTACGTGGCGAGATTTGATCTCTTCGCCGTTAGAAAGTGTTAGACCAGTGATTTGGCCATCTTCCATGTGAACGTCGTCTACGCGAGTGCTGAAACGGATTTCGCCACCGAGTTCAATGATAGAAGCACGCATTTTCTCGATCATGGTAACCAGTTTAAAGGTACCGATGTGCGGCTTACTTACGTATAGAATTTCTTCTGGTGCACCCGCAGCAACGAACTCTTCAATTACTTTACGGCCGTAGTGCTTTGGATCTTTAACTTGGCTGTACAGCTTACCGTCAGAGAAAGTACCTGCGCCGCCTTCACCAAACTGTACGTTTGATTCTGTGTTCAGCGTACGCTTACGCCAGAAACCAAAGGTATCTTTCGTACGCTCACGAACTTCTTTACCACGCTCAACGATGATTGGGTTGAAACCCATTTGAGCAAGCACTAGGCCAGCGAATAGACCACATGGGCCAAAACCGATAACCACAGGGCGCTCAGTTTGGTTCTCAACCGCTTTAGCAACAAACTTGTACTCCATATCAGGAGTCACTTTTACGTGCGGGTCGCTAATGAATTGTTCTAACAACTCAGCTTCGTTTTCAACGAGAACGTCAAGCGTGTAGATAAGTAAGATCTTTGATTTCTTACGAGCATCGTAGCCACGTTTAAAGATATTAAAAGAGAGTACCTGATCAGAGTTAATACCAAGTTTCGCTTCAATAGCGTCTTGAATAGCAGACTCTTCATGGTCTAGTGGGAGTTTAATTTCGGTTAAACGTATCATTTCGATGTCTCGTTTTTATAGGTGTCTTAGCTAGATCGTTTCTTAATACAGAGTTTGATGGAAACGCTTATGTTCAAAGAAGCGATAAGCTCACAATGGCGCGCATTTTACGAGAAATTGATTTATCTGTCATACTAATTTGGAAACATGGAGCAAATAGACACGATATTAGAGCCGTATGATGTTGAATTTTGCTTTGGGATGAGTATTATCCCCATTCTTCAATTTTGACTAACTTATAGAGCAGAGCATCATGGCATTTGTCGTAGGCGATAATTGTATTCAATGTAAATACACAGACTGTGTGGCAGTGTGTCCCGCAGATGCGTTCCATGAAGGCCCAAACTTCATGGTAATTAACCCGATCGAATGTATCGATTGTGGTTTATGTGTACCTGAATGTGATGCTCAAGCGATCTTCCAAGAAGATGAACTGCCTGAAGATCAAAAGATTTTCATTGAAGTGAACGCAGAACTTGCTGAGATTTGGCCTGTGCAAACAGAAGTAAAACCAGCGATGGATGATGCGGAAAAGTGGAATGGTGTGCCTGATAAGTTGGCAATGCTAGAAAAGTAATTGTTGAAAAGAACTCAAATAAAAAGGCGTACTGATTTAATCAATACGCCTTTTTTAATATCTGAACACTGTCGATTGGCTAGTTAGCTTAGAGGTCTAGCAGTGCTGACGACGCATGTTGTCGAGAATAATGCCTGTCGCCATTGCCACGTTCAAAGACTCTGCGCCACCGAATGCTGGAATCGTAATCTTATCAGTCACGTATTTAGCCGCGTGTTCACGGATGCCGTGAGACTCACTGCCCATCAATAAAATGCCGTTAGCAGTAAACTCAGTCTTATGAACACTTTCGCCTTCTAAGAAAGCACCGTAAACCGGTAGGTTCGCTTGCTCTAAGTAAGCTGGTAAGTCTGTTTGGCTTACGTGTACGCGGCCAAAGCTGCCCATAGTCGCGCTGATCGTTTTAGGGTTGTATGGGTCTGCGCAATCGCTGCTCGCAACGATATGCTTGATGCCGTACCAGTCTGCTACGCGAATAATCGTACCTAGGTTGCCAGGGTCTGAAACGCCATCAAGCGCAATCATCAGTCCTGTCGCTTCTGGTAGTTCAAACGTTGGGATCTCAACAACTGCAATCGCGGCATTGTTACTCACCAAAGTACTTGCTTTGGTTAGATCATCCAGCGAGGCTTCAACACAATCAAACTCAATCAGTGAAGCATGATTTTCAGATAAGAAATCAGCGGTAGCAAAGACGTTCTTCACGACTAAGTCACTATTGAACAGCTCAAGAACGTTCTTTTCACCTTGAACTAGAAACAGGCCGTGGGCTTTACGTTGTTTCTTTTGGCCCAAAGCACGAAGGAGTTTTAATTGGTTTTTTGAAATCATGTTTTTATCCTAGATATAAGCCCGCGCATTATAGAGCAAAGGTTAGCGAACCAAAAGCGTGATGACTCAATGCGATCTACATAAAAAGCAAAAGCAACTCACTTAAAAAAGAAAAGCGCACTAAATAGCGCGCTCTTATGGGATTTACTCACCTAAGTTAAGCTGAACTGACAGCCTAATACGGAGCAGGATAGCGTTTAAATACTGTGTTGATATCAGTCAGGATTTCTTCTGATAGCGGTTTACTGAAAGCGGCTACGTTCTCTTTTAATTGCTCCATGGTCGTTGCACCGATGATGGTGGACGTCACCCCATCAACTTGATTACACCATGCCAATGCCAGTTGGCTCGGAGTAAATCCATGAGCGTTTGCTACTTCAACATAGCCTTTAACCGCTTCGTTGGCAGATTCAGTGTCACGGAAAATGCCTTTACGTTGCATGTAAGTCCAACGGCTGCCTTCCGGTCTTGCGCCATCAATGTACTTTCCACTCAACATGCCTGCAGCTAAAGGTGACCATGGCAGGTAAGCTACATCTTCATGCACACAGTTCTCAATCAGATATGGCCAGTCTTTTGCGTGCAGTAGGCTAAATTCATTCTGAATCGAAACCATACGTGGCAAATCGTGTTTTTCACTCAGCTTGAGGTAAGTGTTAATGCCCCAAGTAGAATCATCTGAAAGCCCGACATGGCGAATTTTCCCCGCCTTAATGCAGCTTGCCAGTGCTTGTAGGATTTCCAACATCTCAGCTTCATGCTGCTTTCGGTCAATATCACTGAATCGAATGTGATTCGGGAAATGCTTACCAAAGTGAGGCGTTGTACGATTTGGCCAATGAAGTTGGTAAAGGTCGATATAGTCTGTTTGTAGGCGTTTTAATGATGCGTCAACGGCTGCGATCACCGCTTCACCCGTTATCGGGCCGCCATCTCGAACCCAAGGAAGCCCTGGCCCGGCAATTTTGCTCGCAATGATCAACTCTTGTCGACGCTGTGGGTTACGCGATAACCAGTTACCAATGATCGCTTCTGTTTTTCCGTAGGTATCTGGAGAAGGTGGAACCGCGTACATCTCTGCAGTATCGATAAAGTTAATACCTTGGCTTAATGCGTATTCGATCTGTTGGTCGGCTTGCTGCTGCGTATTTTGTAGCCCCCAAGTCATGCTGCCAAGACAGATACGGGAAACGGGAATTTGACTACTTCCTAGCTTTGAATATTCCATTGAATTCGGGGTTCCTGTGGTTAGGTTCTCTGGTACTCGCATTATAGTTTTGAAAAGAGGGCGAGTGAGGAATGAAAACGAATATGAATTATTAGCACAAAATGACACGACAAGGTATGGCATCGGGGAGTTTAGTGAGTCATTTCTCAGCGCTGCAAGCTAGTGTGTGCAATGCGTGAAAATACATTCGCGAGAAACTATGAGCCAATTGGTGATCGAGAAGTGAAGAACAACAAGCAATGAGCGAAGGTTTAATGTTCAGCTTGTTTGGGAGTGGGGGAGAGGAGAACAGATCAAAAATAAAAAAAGCTCTACCGGATAGAGCGTAGAGCTTTTTTATAGGGGTCTTAATAGTGCTAGGTATTCATTGAGTTACGAGGTCGCGTTTGTGTCTAATCCACCCTGGATCTGCGCCTGTCTTAGAGCTTCCTGCCTTTGAACTTCTTTCTCAGTTAATACTGGTCGAAGCGTTTCCTCAGAGGCTTGAGGAGAGAAAATGAAATATTTATTAATCGTCATAACTGTGTCTCCGTGTAACGTATGACAGATTCTGCATCAAGGATAAATTGTGATCATCATCCACTTTGTACTTTTGTTAGGCTGAGAGCGGAGGGCGTAGAATGCGTACAAAGCGATCTCTTATCATCCGTATGCAATGTTGAACTGACGAAACCCTCTGTTTTCAAGTATAGGAAGCGCATCTAATTTCGCACAATAATGATTTAGAGCAATTACATACATGGTCAGGGGCGTAAGATGAAAACCCTCGCTACTGACTCTGTGCTCGTATTTATTTAACGATGTATCACTTATCGAAATAATAATTAAGTCAGTAAATCAATTACTTAATCCATGGTGAGATGAATTATGGAAAAGCTTGTAGAACGTTTTCTGAATTACGTTACTTTTGATACCAAATCCGATCCTTCTAATCAGCAATGCCCAAGTTCACCGGGTCAAATTACCTTTGCTGAAGCCTTAAAGTTAGAATTGGTGGCATTAGACTTAGTTGATGTGTCTTTAGATGACAATGGATACTTGATGGCGAAACTGCCGTCGAATGTCGATTACGATGTGCCTGCGATTGGCTTTGTGGCGCACATGGATACCGCTCCTGACGCATCAGGCGCCAACGTGAAACCACAAGTGATTAAAGATTACCGAGGTGGAACGATTGAATTAGGGGAAAGTGGCGAGAGTTTGAACCCAAGCCAGTATCCAGATCTTGATTCTTTACATGGTCACGACCTGATTACGACTGACGGCACAACTCTGCTTGGTGCCGACAACAAAGCGGGCATCGCTGAAATCATCAGTGCAATTGCTTACCTGAAAGCGAATCCAGACATCAAACACGGCGACATCTGCATTGGTTTCACGCCGGATGAAGAGATTGGTCGCGGTGCGAACCTGTTTGACGTTGAAAAATTTGGCGCCGAGTGGGCGTACACCATCGATGGTGGCCCAGTAGGGGAGTTGGAATTTGAGAACTTCAATGCCACGAGCGCCGATGTTATCTGTCATGGCGTGAACGTTCACCCGGGCACCGCAAAAGATAAAATGGTGAACTCGATGAACATTGCAGCGCAATTCCAATTGATGATGCCTGCGCAAGAAACACCAGAGTGCACAGAAGGTTATGAAGGCTTCTACCACCTGAAATCGGCGGAAATGGGTGTGGCTCGCTCTGAACTGGGATACATCATCCGTGATTTTGAACGTGAGGGTGTAGAAGCGCGTAAAGCATTCATGCAGCAGAAAGTCGATGAGCTGAATGAGCGCCTTGAGAAAGGCCGTGTTGAGCTGGTGCTAACCGATAGCTACTTCAACATGAAAGAGATGGTTGAACCGCATCAACATATTATCGAATTGGCGAAGCAAGCGATGATTAAGTGCGATGTTGAGCCAATGATCAAGCCTATCCGAGGTGGTACAGACGGTGCTCGCTTATCTTTCATGGGGCTACCATGTCCGAATATCTTTACTGGCGGTTACAACTTCCACGGTATTCATGAGTTCATTACCATTCAAGGCATGGAGCAAGCGGTAAAAGTGATTGTCGAATTGTCTCAACGTACAGCAACGCATTACCAAAAATAGAACATCAGAGCGTTATATCTCTTTGTATTTTTGAGAGTATTCAATAATACTCTCTTTAAGCATAAGGGAGTACGCGATGAAAAAGTTAGTTTTACTTTGCACCCACTTAGCCGTGGGTGCTGTTGGTTTTGGGCTAGGTGTTTACGCATTGCCTATCTTGATTGAGCCTGATTCTCCTTCCTCAAGTTCTGTTGAAGCGATCAGTGAGCAGGCTATCTACACGGGCGAGTTCACTAAAGATCGACAAGACAGTGACTTCTTGCACTGGGGAGAAGGCATCGTCTCAGTATCCGAAAGTGCGATCGCTTTTGAAGGTGAATTGGCGCCGGGACCTGATTACAAGATCTACCTCTCGCCTAAGTTCATTGAAACCGAGCACGCTTTCAATGACAGCAAGAACGAGTTATTGAGAGTCGGAGATGTGAAAACATTCGACCGCTTTATGGTTGAGCTTCCCGAAGGTACTGATCTTAATCGATTTAATACGGTTGTGATTTGGTGTGAAACTTTTGGCCAATTTATTACTTCTGCCAAGATAAAATGATAGCCTTACCAATAGCTGATTTAGGCACGTAAAAAAGCGCTCTATTTTTGAGCGCTTTTTCATAGCGAAGTCTCCGCTAATCGTTGTAAAGCTCGTCGTTGTAATGCTAAGGAATAAGTAATGGAAAAAGTGTGGCAAGTAATTGATTTTCTACTCGCTCATAAGTTTATTTTTAGTGCGTTGATTATCACTATTATTTTAATCATTCGCCGAATCACCTTATCTCAAATAAGAGGTGATGTTGCTTTCCTTAGTGAAGACCAACGTAACTGGATGTCACGAACCAAAAACGGCACATTCGCGATTATTGTTGTGACGTTATTTGTGTTGTGGAAATCCGAAATCAGTGAGTTTGCACTGTCAGTTACGGCCATAGCGGTTGCTATAGTCGTCGCATCTAAAGAGATCATATTGTGCTTCACAGGTTCTATTCAGCGTGCGAGTTCTCGTTCATTTAGAATTGGTGACTGGATTGAGGTGGGTAAAATCAGCGGTGAGGTGATTGAGCACAATTTGATGGCGACTGTGATTCAAGAAATAGATTTGTATCATGGGCAATATCATTTCACTGGCAAGACTGCCACGCTACCCAATAGCATGTTCTTCACTTATCCGGTAAAGAACCTCAACTTCATGAAGCGCTATGTTTACCATAACTTTGTTGTGACGGTGAAAGACTTTGTAAACCTATACCCTATGCTGTCGGGTCTTATTGTGAAAATTGAAGAGCATTGCGAAGAGTTTATCGATGTTGCCCGCCGTTATAACGGAGTGATCGAAAAGCACGCTGGTGTTGACCTTCCTGGTTCTGAGCCTCACATCCATATCACGAGCAGTTCGACGGGTGAGCAAGAAGTACATTTTATGATCTTCTGCCCGACCGAAAAAGCGATTCATTTAGAGCAAGACATTCGCAAGGACTTTATGGAAGCGTACGCGGAGGAGTTTCCAACGAGCGCTTAATTTGCTCATCGGTCTATTGCGACTAAGCTACAGCGTCCAAACTATAAGTCCAAAAAAGAAAGCCGAGAGCGATAATATCGACTCTCGGCTTTTTTGTTCTTGCTATCTAATAGCTTAATCTAGGTCAGCGAGTGGCAGCCAATCGACTTGCACGCCAGCTTGCTCAAACATATCTTGGCTAACTTTGATTTTATCACCCCAGCGAGAAAGGAAATCTTCACTTTGCTCTGGGCAATGTACTGCTGAAATTCCTGTTTGAATGATTTTTGCTGCACAGTTCGGACAAGGGAAGTGGGTTACCCATATTTCACAACTGTCCAAATCACGCTTAGCGAATAGAATCGCATTTTCTTCAGCGTGAAGTGTCTTTAGGTACTTCATCTCTCTGTCATCAGTATCCGCACTATCAGACACGCCATGTGGGTAGCCATTAAAGCCAACGGAAACAATACGGTTGTGCTTAGTGATTACGGCGCCGACTTGAGTTGAAGGATCTTTACTCCAAGAACCGACCAATTCCGCCATTTGATAGAAACGTTTAGCCCATTTTGAAATCATGAGAATTCCTTAACAATTAAATGTGAATGCTTATCTGTCTGACAATACATTATGTTAGACAATATCCATAGAGAACAAAAGCTGAGAGATTGATTTACTTAGGAATTGTAGCGTGTTTGTAATCACTTTATAAGCACTTGGTTTCAATTAACATATTGATACACTTTGGCCAGTTATAATTGATATTCCTCGGACAATGGTAACAGAGGTGTTACGTAAATTTTATGCTGTTCAAATACTAATAAGTGACGGTATAACCATGCGTAAAAAGTTGATCCTTACTGCTCTTGCAAGCTCTCTTATTCTTGCTGGGTGTGGGCAAGATGCTCAAAATGCCAAGCAAGCACCTTTACCTCTCGTAGCTGTACAGGATGTTAGCGTTGTTTCTCACCAGCAAAGTAAGTCGTATATCGGTCGTATAGAAGCCGTTGAAGACACGGCTATTACAGCGCAGGTTTCTGGCTACCTACAAAGCCGTCATTTTAATGAAGGCCAAATGGTTGAAAAGGGTCAATTGCTTTATTCGATTGAACCTTCTTCGTTTGAAGCCGAAGTAGCAAGCGCAAAAGCGTCTGTTGCTCAAGCGAACGCGAACCTTAAAAAAGCTGAGCTTGATTTTAATCGTGGTAAAAATCTACTTCCGAAAGGCAGTATCTCTCAATCTGAATTTGATGCATTAACCGCAAACTTGTTAGGCTCTCAAGCACAGCTTGAAGCCAGCCAAGCTCAGTTAAACGCCGCGAATGTCCAACTTTCTCATACCAAAATTATCGCGCCTTTCTCTGGAAGAATCAGTGACACTAAAGTAAGTAAAGGTGATCTGGTTTCACCGTCTTCAGGTGTATTGACGACTTTGGTTAGCCTAGATCCAATTCATGCATCGTTCAGCATTAGTGAGCGTGAGCGTATTGAGCTGGGTATGGACCGTATTGAAGGTGACGGCAGCAGCGACTCTGCAGGTGTTGAAGTTCAGATTATGCTTGAGAATGGTGAAGCGTTCGAACATCTAGGTCAGCTTGACTTCTTGGGCAACCGTATCAACCTTAATACTGGTACGATCGCGATGCGTGCGATTGCTGATAACCCGAATCAGCAACTACTTCCAGGCCAACACGTTCGCGTTGATCTACGTGAAAAACAACCTATTGATGTTGTGACTATTCCTCGTCGTGCAGTGCAAACCGACCTCGAAGGCGACTTCGTGATGGTATTAGTTGAAGGAGAAGCCGAACCCGTTGCTGAGCGCAGAAACATCGAGATGGGTCGTCAGGTTGAAGGTGGTGTGATTGTTCATTCCGGTCTGGAGAAGAATGACACAGTGATCACTCAAGGCTTACAGCGTGTCCGTAATGGTATGTCCGTTCGCATTCAACCTTCTGCTGAACAAGCTGAGTAAGGGGGCTATTTATGTTGAGTCGTTTCTTTATTCAAAGGCCTAAGTTTGCCCTTGTTATATCCATCATATTAACGCTGGCGGGTGCGATTTCTCTCGCTATCTTGCCGGTGGCTGAATATCCAAAAATTAGCCCACCGTCGGTCAGTGTGTCTGCATTCTATACGGGCGCAAGTGCTGAAGTGGTGGAGCAGGCGATAGCCGACCCCATAGAAACGTCGGTTAACGGCGTAGAAGATATGATCTACATGTCCTCTAAAAGTGCTAACGATGGTTCATACAACCTTAACGTGACCTTTGATGTCGGTACTGATGCTGATATGGCTCAGGTCAACGTGCAGAACCGTGTTGCTCAGATCGAATCGAAACTTCCACAAGAAGTAAGAATGGTGGGTGTCACCGTTAAAAAGCGTTCACCAGACCTTTTGATGGTATTGAACTTCTATTCGCCAAACGGTGAGTACGACGATCAATTCTTGATCAACTACCTTAACCTAAACATTAAAGACCAACTGGCTCGTGTGAAGGGCATCAGTGAAGTTAACGTGTTGGGTGGTGGTGAATACGCGATGCGTGTTTGGTTAGATCCTGAGAAAATGGCTAACCTCAATATCACCACTTCAGACGTGAATCGCGCGTTGGCAGAGCAGAACGTTCAAGTTGCTGCAGGCCGTATTGGTGCTGCACCTTATAACAACGCACAAGAAGTGCAGTTCAACTTGGTAACAAAAGGTCGATTAGAAACAGCTGATGAGTTTGAAAATGTTGTTCTTCGTGCAACTCAAGACGGTTCAACGGTTTACTTAAAAGACATTGCACGTGTTGAGCTTGGTAAAAAGTTCTACGACGGTAATGGTAAATACCGTGGTCAAGATGCGTCGATCGTAACGCTGTCACTTCAATCAGACGCTAACGCGCTGGAAAGTGGCAAAGCTGTGATGGCGATGCTGGAAAACTTAAGCAAGAACTTCCCAGAAGGCGTGGCGTATGAAGCAAGTTACGACACTACACTGTTTGTTGCTGAGTCGATCAAAGGGGTAGTAAAGACCTTAATCGAAGCCATCTTGCTGGTTATTGCGGTAACGTACCTGTTCTTGGGTAGTGCGCGTGCAACCTTGATTCCTGTAGTTGCGATTCCGGTATCTTTGATTGGTACGTTTGCCATCATGCAGATGACGGGTTTCACCATCAACACGGTAACCCTGTTTGGTTTGATACTAGCGATTGGTATCGTAGTAGATGATGCGATCTTGGTTATCGAGAACGTTGATACCACAATGGCTAAAGACCCAACCATTTCACCGCGTAAAGCCACGCTTATTGCGATGAAAGAAGTAACGGGGCCGATCATTACGTCGACCTTGGTTCTACTTGCGGTATTCATCCCTGTTGCAATGCTTCCTGGTATTACTGGCATCATGTACCGTCAGTTCGCTCTGACTATCTGTATCGCGGTTGTTATCTCTTCAATTAACGCATTAACGCTATCACCTGCATTGTGTTCACTGGTTCTTAAGCAGGGTGGTGGTAACACGGCGCGTTGGTACCAAGCATTTAACCGTGGTCTAGAGTCTGTTACTAACAAATACGGTCAAGTGGCTGGCTTCTTAGTTAAGAAAGGCGTTCTGCTGTTCACTTTCTTCTTTGTGGCTTTGGCGGCTGTGACTTATTTTGCGAAGACAACGTCTACGGCGTTTGTACCTCAAGAAGATAAAGGCATTTTGCTGGTTAACGTTCAGCTTCCTGACGCGGCATCCTTGTCTCGAACCGAAGAAGTGACTAAGCAGCTGCTTGAAATGGTTGAACAAGAGCCGGGTGTTGATGGCGTAACACTGGTTAACGGCTACGCATTTATGACGGGCGCTTCTGCGTCGAATGGTGCGTCAATGTTCATCAAGCTTCACGATTGGGACATGCGTAATGCACTGGATGGTCAACACTCTGCTCAGGCTATCTCACAGCGTATTAATGGTCGTGCTGCGACTGAACTTCCTCAAGCTGTCGTGTTTGCGATGGGGCCTCCAGCAGTACCGGGTATGGGTGCAGCGTCTGGTTTTGAATTCGTTCTTGAAGATACATTAGGTCGTAGCCGAACTGATCTAGCGATGGTGATGAATGACGTGATAGCTGAGGCGAGCAAACAGCCTGAGATTTCACACACATTCAGTACTTTCCGTGCGAACGTACCTCACTACTATGTCGATATTGACCGTGAGAAAGCGCAGCAATTAGGTATTCCGTTGTCGGAAATTTTCCAAACACTACAAGGTAACCTTGGTTCGTTGTACGTGAACGACTTCACCATGTTTGGTAAGAACTTCCGCGTAACCATGCAAGCTGACAGTGAACACCGTAGCAGCATGGACGACCTACAACGATTCCACGTTCGTTCGTCTAATGGCGAGATGATCCCGTTAAGCACATTGGTGACTTACGATCAGATCTTCGAACCAGATGTAGCATGGCGTTACAACATGTACCGCAGTGCCGTGATTCAAGGTCAACCTGCAGAAGGTTACTCAAGTGGTGATGCGATTGCGGCAATGGAACGCGTAGCTGCAGAAGTATTGCCTCAGGGGTATCAGTACGAATGGACAGGCATGGCTTACCAAGAAGTACTAGCAGGTAACCAAGCGATCTTTGCTTTCGCACTGGCTCTGATCTTCATCTACCTGTTTATGGTGGCTCAATACGAGAGTTGGACAATTCCGATTGCGATTATCCTCGTGGTACCTGTCGCAACCTTAGGCTCCTTCTTGGCATTGAATCTAACGGGCACTCCGCTGAACCTTTATGCACAAATAGGTTTGGTTCTCTTGATAGCCTTGGCCGCGAAGAACGCAATCTTGATTGTGGAATTCGCAAAGGTAGAGCGTGAAGAGAAAGACGCACCGATTGAAGATGCAGCGGTGAAGGGCGGTACACTGCGTTTCCGTGCTGTGAACATGACGTCTTGGTCGTTCATCTTAGGTATCTTCCCGCTTATCTTCGCTGCGGGCGCAGGTCACGTGAGTCAGAACTCTCTGGGTATTTCACTGATCGGCGGCCTGTTATGTGTATTACTGGCGGGTACGTTCCTAATCCCTGGCTTCTACGCATTCGTGCAACGTAAGCGTGAGAAAGCACACGGTGGTAATACCAAGCTGGTTCCGCTTGATGACGAATAGGGGATTGAGTGTCTTGTAAGATTCGTCTCTTACAAGACCAACCCTCGGAAAACTAATTCCTTGTAAAAACTAAGGTTTAGCATTGCGCTAAGCCTTTTTTTATTCCACTTATGAATAAAAACGCCTTTTATATAAACAAATGTTTGTCATGTGATAGAGCTAACACTCTAATTTGGGTTTTGTAATAAAATGATGTTTTATTGGTAAGTATATGTTTAATATGATTTTAACAAGGTTCAGCTAACGGTTGTATGCTCGAAAACATTTGCACAATAGTGTGAAGTGTTTCAAAATTACGAAGTTATATTGAAATTTTTTGTGCATTGAGGTTCTTATGAAAGTCATTGATTTATTTAAACACCGAGGCGATAGCATGTCTTCGCAACACTCAGAGTTTATGCAATGGATGTCTCCAGCTCTTAGAGATTACTGGGGCGACTTTCTTAATCGTACGCAAAATAGCCATTTCTTTGCGTGGGTTCGTGATCACCACAAACCTGCTGTCAATGAAGATGCACCAGAGATGCCGGTGGAACAGCCGATCGTACTTAAGCCTGAAGCACAACTTGTGTTTGATGAGCTTAATCAGCAGATCGGTGAAGTCATCCATACTGGCGACTGGATCAATGTAAGTCAAGACCGTATTAACCAGTTCGGCCTTGTTACTGAAGATATGCAGTGGATTCACACTGAACCTGAAAAAGCGGAAACAGACTCTCCGTTCAAAACAACCATCGCACATGGTTTTTTAACTTTATCTCTGCTTCCTCGATTGACTGACAGTGTTGACCCTGACAAGTCTCAATTCCCAACAGCGAAGATGGTCGTAAACATTGGTCTTAACCAAGTACGTTTCCCATACCCTGTAAAATCGGGCAGTAACGTTCGTGCTAAAAGTACGCTAACAAAAGTAACGCCAATTAAGAAAGGCCTAGAGATTGAACGCGAAATCCGCGTAGAAATCGAAGGTATTCGTCGTCCTGGCGCTGTGATCGTTTCAGTGATTCAACTTCACTTCTAAACGAACCATATAGATTCCAAAAAAAGAGAGAGCTTAATGCTCTCTCTTTTTTTTCATAAGATAAAACTCACTCACTTATTTAATGCGAGTGTAGCCGTACTCTTCGATAAGGTCTTGCCCTTGCTTTGACTTCACGAACTTGATGAAGTCTTTGCTCTCGTCAGAAACTGAGTCTGTCTTGTGCAGCAACAAGAATGGGCGAGCCAATTCATAGCTGTGGTTAGCAATGTTCTTAGATGTTGGCTCTACGCCTTCAAATGTAATTGCTTTAATCGAACGGTCGATTGAACCAACAGAGATAAAACCAATCGCGTGTGGGTTATGGTTAACAATCGTTTTAACCATGCTGTTGCTGTTTACAACCAAGTTATTTGGGTTGATGTCAGACACTAGACGGTCATTAATGATCTTCGTTAAACCAAGCAAGCTTTCGAAGCTATAGCGTGAGCCAGAAGACGCTTCGCGAGTGACAACTGCGATAGGCTGATCTGCGCCACCCACAGCTTTCCAGTTCGTGATTTTGCCTTTGTAGATATCGAACAGCTGCTCACGTGTAACGTTGCTTACAGCGTTTGAGCGGTTAGTTACTACAGCTAGGCCGTCAAAGGCAATTGGAAATACCTTCAACTTCTCGTCTTGTTCGCGGTCGGTTAAATAACGCGAGCTCATACCGATGTCAGAGACACCTTTATTAACCATGGTAATACCTGCTGTAGAACCAATGCCCTGAACCGCAATATAGTTATCAGGGTGAGTCTTGTTGTACTCCTCAGCTAATACATCCATCACTCGTGATACTGAAGTGGAGCCCGAAATAGTGGTTTCTTGTGCTAAAGCAGCATGAGAAGACAGGGCTAAGGATAAAAGAGAGGCAAGCGCGACTCGTAACATAAACAACTCCTAGTTAATAACATTTGTCGCATATGATAGGTCGGTTATATGACACTTTTGTGAAATTCCATACTCTCGATGTATAGCTGTTCGCTTGATGAGTCGTAGCTTTCTGGGTTTCCGAAAGCAAGATTCGTTTCTGGGAGCAGGGCCGGTATTTTGATTACGCTTGTTCGCTAAAATGTTTGTTGAGTCCTAAGCTAAGTAGAGGAATTCACTACTTAGAAGTTTCTATGAAGTTACAAGGGGTGTTATGTCCGTCATTCATATCGAGCTGAATCGTCTTTTAATTGGGGCCGAGAGGCTCTGTACATCTCGAAATCGAAGTTTACCTGTCGAGCTAGGCAAATCCCTATATGAAGAGTGTGAGGGTGGTGTGCTGTTTTCTCAGGCGCATTATCTACTCGACTCATCTCACAGTGATTATACAAACGAGATCGTCTGCGTGACTTTTGATGAGTCGCTGTCTTGTTGGTTAGTGATGGTGCCGCTTGAAGGGGATGTCGAAACCGACTCTGTGAATTGGGGGCCGTATCCGTACCTTCCTAAATCGAAGGATCTTGATGCTATTTTGGCGGAAATAGAAAAAGACCCTAAATCGTACTTCTGGTCATAGTCACTCTGTTTTCACGTTTGCTGGTGGCCTGCTCGCAAAGCTGAATCAATGAGTATCAAAACTCAACCACTGAATCCCAAAGCCAAATCATCTCATCCCACACCCAAGTGGCTTAATATTGAAGCCACTTGGTTTACACCAGTTCCCAACTAAGACGTCCACATCAATCTATCGCTTTGTTTCTTTAAACTTGCGGCTTTACGCTCTGCAGTTGTGCTTGTGCCACTAGCGATCGGAAGTCTTTTGGTGTTTTTCCGTGATACGTTTTAAAGGCCGTGCTGAAGTGAGCGGCACTTTTAAAGCCTGACTCATACGCGATTTGAGTGATCGACTTATCCGATGCTCTTAGCTGAGTGGCTGCATGAGCAATACGTTTTATCTTTAATAAGTTTGAGAACGACAGATCTTCAGCCGATAAGCGACGTTTAAGCGTAGCCGGTGACATTCCCATGTAACTGGCGAGCGTATCCAAAGAGATATTGTTTTCAATGTTTTGCTCGATGTAATGAATGACTCTTTGGGTCACGGTTAACCTTGAAGCTCGAGCAATAATAGCCAATAGAGCTGGGTACTGTTCCACCATCAAAGACAGCAAACTTAAGCCTAATTGAGTGAGTGCGTAGTCATTCTGAGAAGAAGAGTTGGCCAGTGACATGATGAGATCTTTCAACTGACAGAGCTCAGTATCCGTTTGATTGAACTTAATGTACTTGTCTGGGATTCGAGCGGACTCTAAATCGCTGAACTGATTAATGAACTTTTGAAAGATAGCCAAATCAAAATCTAAGCAGGTTGCGCTGAATTCGCCATTTTCAGTGTTAACCGTGATGTCTTTAATCTGACCAGAATTGTAAAGGGTGAAATCTCCCGCTTGCAACGAGGCTTGAGTACCATTGGGCAACACAAAAGAAATGCTGCCTTTCGACACTATAAAGATACCGTTTTTAGAGGCAGGATAACGTTCTCGTCTCCTGGGAATGAAGTTTCTGAACTGAGTAACTGTGATTGATGACATAGTGAGCTTCTTTGACGTTGTAAATTGATTGCTTATTGATTGTTTTTTTTAAGTATTGTTTAAGCATGAGACATTTACAAAAAAGGCGCTAATAATTAGCGCCTTTAGAAGTGAACCTTTGAAGCTTTTGACCTTGATAGCTTTGACCTTGAAAGCCGAAACCTTGAAAGCTGTAGCTGTTAACGCCTTTAAGCTTCGGTTTCGTTTGTCGTTTCAGGCTCGCTAGGCAAGTCCGCAAATACTTGAGTAGGTTTTGCTACTAAGTTACGGTTTTCCTGATTAACTTCAGAGAGAACTACTTCTAAAACGTCTCCCAGTTTGTATACCATTTCTTTATCGATAGATACAGTACCCATATCACCGTTGCACTCTATTCTTTCTTTATTATTAAGAATGAGAGATCCAGGGATAAATGCAGCAGCACCATTTTCAAGTAAACGTACACGCATACCTGCACGGTTAATATCGAAAATCTCAGCTTGGAAACGAGTTTCTTCTGCTGGAGCATTGGCTAGAGTGCGAGCATACAACCAATCGCCAACATTACGCTCAGCCATGCCGTGGTGACGGCGGTGCAGGGCAAGTTCATCACCGATAGTTTCATCTGGTGTTTGAATTGGCGCTTTACCTAAGATGTGTGCTTTAAGCATACGGTGGTTAATCATGTCGCCATATTTACGAATTGGAGAAGTCCAAGTTGCGTAAATATCTAATCCCATCGCGTAGTGCGGTGCAGGCTCATTGCTGATCTCGCTATACGCTTGGAATTTACGAATACGGTTGTCGTAGTAGCTGTTATCTAAAGAACCTAACCAACGACGTAGAGTAGCAAAACCTTCTAGAGAAATGATTTGCTCTTCAGTGAACGGCGTTTCCGCTTGCGGGTTTACCAGTTCAAGAACGTCGGAGATTTTCTCAGCCTTGAAACCAGAATGGCAGTTAAACACACCTTGGTTGAAGCTCTCTTTTAGTACTCGGCCCGCACAGATGTTCGCGCTGATCATTGATTCTTCAACCAGCTTGTTTGCGCTACGACGCATGTCAGCGTGGATAGCGACAACATCGTTATCTTCGCTCAGTTCAAAGCGGTAGTCAGGGCGATCTGGGAACACAACAGCGTTTGCTGAGCGCCATGCTGAACGTGCTTGAGCAAATTGGTGAAGATCAGAAACAATTGCAGCAATCTCTTCTGATGGTTGCCATTTCTCTGATGCACCTGTTTCTAGCCAGTCTGATACGTTGTCGTAAGCAAGACGAGCATGAGATTTGATGTTTGCAGCGAAGAAGTTAATGTCATCACCGATAACGCCATCTTTAGATACCGTTACTGTGCAGCAAAGTGCAGGACGAACTTCGTTCTCGATCAGTGAACATAGGTTGTCAGCAAGATCACGAGGCAACATTGGGATGTTGCGACCAGGAAGGTAGATAGTGAAACCGCGCTCGCGTGCCACTTTATCCATCGCATCATCTGGAGAGATGTAAGCCGTTGGATCAGCAATTGCGATAGTCAGTTCAAAATCACCGTTCTCTTTCTTCTTCGCGTAAAGCGCGTCATCCATATCTTTTGTGCTTTCGCCATCGATAGTCACAAAAGGGACGTGCGTCATGTCTACACGTTCAAGATCGGCGTCATCGTTGATTAGCCAGTTGTCGATGCCTTCAGGCTCGCTGTTTGGTAGATCGTTTTGTGCCAGCGTTACCCACCAAGGTGCAATCTTGTCGTCAGCGTCTGTGATTTTCTCAGAGATCTGAGCCAAGAAACCATTGTCACCTTTTAATGGGTGTTGAACGATATGAGCAACAACCCAGTCACCTTCTTTAAGCGTTTCAGGGTTTAGACCCTTCATTGCTTTCGCTTTAAGTTGCAGTTTTTTGAGCTGCGGGTGATCAGGAACAACGTTCAATCGGCCTTTGAAAAGCTTAACTCGTGCAATAAAGCGAGTAAGACCTTGTTCAACCAATTCCTCAGGCTCTGCTACTTCGCGCTCTTTCTCTGTGCGAATGATGGCAATCACCTTGTCACCGTGCACACATTTCTTCATGTACGGAGGCGGGATAAAGAAGCTTGTTTTGCTATCAACTTCGAGAAAACCAAAACCTTTTTCAGTGGCTTTGATGGTACCTTCCTTTTTAGGGAGGGTTTCTTGGATTTGCTGCTTGAGCTGAGCGAGTAGAGGATTATCTTGAAACATTTTGACTTTTATCTATCGAGGACAATTGAGCACACTATAATCATTGCGAGGCTTGATTACTACTTAAAGGCGAAGTGAGCGTTAATTAATTGCCCTCTTATTTAACTAGGTCAATTTGCTAGGAGATGGGTGCTGTGACGAGATATTCATCAAGTTTTGACGATATGATAACCAGTATTGATGTAAAAGCGAAAAATATGTGATGTATTTCAATTTTTTCTGGATTTTTTTATGCATTTAGGGAATAATCCGCCTCCCTTAGACGTCCCTAATGGCTTGAAGTGTTTTATTACTGCTTCGTAACTCTGAATGGAATCAGTATCTGATTGGATCAGTATTGGAATTGATAGAGCTCCCGGGACCTTTTGTTTACTTATATATAGTGGGATCCCAATGTCCGAATCTGTAATTCAATTTAATGAATTAGCCCTAAACGATAACATTCTTTCAGCTCTTGATAGCATGGGTTTCGTTTCTCCGACTCCAATCCAAGCAGCAGCTATTCCTCTTCTTCTTGAAGGCCGTGACGCACTAGGTAAAGCACAGACTGGTACTGGTAAAACAGCAGCATTCTCTCTGCCTTTACTTAACAAAATCAACCTGAACCAACACAAACCACAAGCAATCATCATGGCTCCTACTCGTGAGCTAGCGATTCAAGTTGCTGCGGAAATCAAAAACCTTGGCCGTGATATCAAAGGTCTTAAAGTTATTGAAATCTACGGTGGTGCTTCAATTGTTGACCAAATGCGTGCTCTAAGCCGCGGTGCTCACATTGTTGTTGGTACTCCAGGTCGTGTTAAAGACTTACTAACTCGTGACCGTCTACACCTAGATGAAGCACACACATTTGTTCTTGATGAAGCAGATGAAATGCTGAAAATGGGCTTCGTAGATGACGTTACTTGGATCCTAGAGCAAGCTCCAGAATCTGCACAACGTGTACTTTTCTCTGCAACTATGCCTCCAATGGTTAAGACTATTGTTGACCGTTACCTACGTAACCCGGCTAAAGTTGACGTTGCTGGTACTAACCACACAGTTGATAAAGTAGCGCAGAACTTCTGGGTTGTTAAAGGCGTAGAAAAAGACGAAGCAATGTCTCGTCTTCTAGAAACTGAAGAAACTGACGCGTCAATCGTATTCGTACGTACTCGTCAAGACACTGAGCGTCTAGCTGATTGGCTATCTGCACGTGGCTTCAAAGCTGCTGCACTGCACGGTGATATTCCTCAGTCTCTACGTGAGCGTACTGTTGATCACATCAAACAAGGTGTTATCGACATCCTAGTTGCAACTGACGTTGTAGCTCGTGGTCTTGATGTTCCACGTATCACTCACGTATTCAACTACGACATCCCATTCGATGTTGAATCTTACATCCACCGTATTGGTCGTACTGGCCGTGCTGGACGTAAAGGTAAAGCGATCCTACTAGTTCGCACTAACCAAATTCGCATGCTTCGC
The DNA here is from genome assembly GCF_041473835.1 of Vibrio sp. 10N.222.55.A1. Taxonomy (NCBI): domain Bacteria; kingdom Pseudomonadati; phylum Pseudomonadota; class Gammaproteobacteria; order Vibrionales; family Vibrionaceae; genus Vibrio; species Vibrio sp. 10N.222.55.A1. The sequence continues at coordinate 36,898 of NZ_JBFRSX010000004.1, forward strand.
ACAATCGAGCGTGTAACTAAGTCTCAAATGGAAGAAATCCAACTTCCTCTACGTGACCAAGTTGCTGCTGCACGTGTTGCTAAGCTTGGCGCTGAACTTGAAACTGAGAAAGAAAGCAAAGCACTAGAAAACTTTGCAGGTCTTATCTCTACTCTTCAAGAGTCTCTAGAAGTTGATGCTGCTACTCTAGCTGCAATGCTTCTTAAGCGTCAGCAAGGTAAGAGCCCACTATTCTACGTTGGCGAAGACCCAATGATCGCTGCTATTGAGCGTGATAAGAACCGTCGCAAAGAGCGTCGTGAAGATCGTGACAACGGCCGTGACGGTGGTGGTCGCAACTTCAATACTCAAGATTGGGATACTTACCAACTACAAGTTGGCCGTGAGCAAGGCGTTCAGGTTAAAGACATCGTTGGCGCACTAGCAAACGAACTTGGCCTAACTAAAGGTTCTATCGGTGCTATCAAGCTAGACCAAGGTTCTACTTACGTTCAACTGCCAAAAGCAATGAACTCTGAAACTGCTGGTAAGCTAAGCAAACTTCGCATTCGTCAAAAAGAAGCTGGCGCTGTAGTTGTTGATTTCAATGACTTCCGTGAGCCTCGTCGTGGCGGCGGCGGTCGTGATGGCAACCGTGGTGGCAACCGTGGCGGTCGTGATGGTGGCGGCTACCGTGGTAACCGTGAAGGCGGCAACCGCGAAGGTGGTAACCGTGAAGGCGGTCGTGGTGGATACCGTGGCAACCGTGATGGTGCTCGCGATGGTAACTCTGCTGGCGGACGTGATGGCGAACGTCGTTTCGACCGTAACCGTGGTGGCGATCACCGTGGTAACTTCCGTGGCGAACGTGGCCATGGTAACGGCAATGGCGGTGGTAACCGTGGTCGTCGTCCAGAGCGCAACGAAGGTTAATCAACCTGTCGCTTAGACGCTTTAGGTCTAGACACTGAATTTAAAAGCCGAGCGTAATGCTCGGCTTTTTTGTGCCTGCTATTTGAACTTAAGCTTTGGTTGGCTCGATATTCGTAGCTAACTTACTTTAATCAAGCTTCGTTCCTGTAACTATGCTTCGTCCATGAAACTAAGCATCGCGCCTAGAACGAATGTTAGTGCCAAAACTTAGCTGTATCGCGTTCTAAGCCTATACCAAAAGAGCGTGCTACAAGATGCTAAAACAAAGAGTGAAGGCTATCTAAGCGTCGTTACAGTGCATCTATTCGTAGAGTTGTGCTCGAAGGCAATCAAAATAAGATCAGATCACTATTCTCAACTTCAGTGAGCTTTTTGATGCAAACACTGAGCAATTGAGAAATCGAGCAAAAAGTTATCGGTAATGATAAGCAGACGAAAGGGAAGGGTGGTTGTTTTTCAAGCGGATCACCTGCATTTGTTCGAGTCGCTTTAATTAACTGAATCAAGTTAAAAATAACGTGAGCACTCGTTTGCGTCACCTGTTCATTAATTTTCTTATTCAACTATTTTTTAATTCCGCTCTCGAAATAAATAATTTAATGACCAAGATCAACTTAATTGTGTTCATTTAGTGATTTTTTCAAAACAAAAGTTGAAAGATTCAAAAATTATTGAATAATGGACTTAACTAAAATTGAAGTAAACACTTCATCCAATTCGTACTGAAACAGGATCCATATCCAATGTCTAATTCGTTTGTTCTGGTTATTAACTCGGGTAGTTCATCCCTAAAATTTGCTGTAATCGATTCTGTTTCTGGTGAAGCAGTATTAAGTGGCCTAGGGGAGTGTTTTGGTCTTGAAGATGCTCGTATGAGCTGGAAATTCCAAGGCGAGAAAACTGAAATTGCCATTCAAGGTGAAGATAACCACCACAAAATTGCCATTGGCAAATTGGTTGGCCTGATGGAAGACCTAGGCTTCACGGCTGATATCGTGGCTATCGGTCACCGTATCGTTCACGGCGGTGAGAAGTTCACTCAAACGGTTCGCATTACTGAAGAAGTAACGAACGAAATTGAAAGCCTATCTGACCTAGCTCCACTTCATAACCCAGCAGGTGCTATCGGTATCCGTGCTGCAATTGAAGCTTTCCCTTCTCTACCTCAGTTCGCTGTATTTGATACTGCTTTCCACCAAACAATGCCTCAACGTGCATTCACTGGTGCAATCGCAAAAGAGCTATACACAGACTTCGGCGTACGTCGCTACGGTTTCCACGGCACTAGCCACTACTTCGTTAGCCGTGAAGCTGCGAAGATGGTTAACAAGCCAATCGAAAAATCGAGCTTCATCTCTGTTCACCTAGGTAACGGCGCATCTGTATGTGCTATTAAAGATGGTAACAGTGTTGATACTTCTATGGGCTTCACACCACTTTCAGGCCTAATGATGGGCACACGTTGTGGTGACCTAGACCCAGGCATCATCGAATACCTACTTAAGAAAGGCTGGTCACAAGAGCAAGTATTTAACTCTCTAAACAAGGAGTCTGGCTTCCTTGGCGTGTCTGGTCTTACGAGCGATGCTCGTGGCATCTTAGAAGCAATGGAAGAGGGCCACGAAGGCGCTAAGCTTGCGTTTGAGGTGTTTACTTACCGCGTAGCGAAATACGTTGCTTCTTACCTAGCAACGCTAGATTCTTTAGACGGTATCATCTTCACTGGTGGTATCGGTGAGAACTCTCTACCAATTCGTCGTGAGATCTTAAACAACCTTAAGATTCTAGGTTTCGTTGAAGATGTAGCAGGTAACGAATCTGCTCGCTTTGGTGCTGAAGGGATCATCGCTAAGTCTGAAATGTTAGACGCAGTAGCAATGGTTATCCCAACCAACGAAGAATTCGTGATTGCTCAACAGTCGGTAGAACTTCTGTAATCTGAACTGAAGTCTAAGCAAGAAAAAGACAATCAAAAGCGAGCCCAAGTGGCTCGCTTTTTGTGTCTAGTAAAGATGCGTCTGAATGTTTTAACAGGGGGATAGCCTACAAGGCGATCGTGAAACAGTTTTAGAACAGAGCTTAAATTGCGACTCATCGGGTGCTCTGGAAGCGCTAAGGTTATTTAGTCCCTGAGCGGTAGTTTGGATCTGTCCAGCATCGAGGTAACTCTTCCCCTGACATAAACATCAGTTCGGACTTTTTAAACATCTCAGGGTCTTGCTGTTCTTCGCCTGCTTGAAACCGACCTTCGATACTGTCTTGAAATAAGTTGGTTAATTTGGTCATTTCAGTTACATCAACGAGGTCACTGGTTTTTTCTCTTTTAGAAACATTTTACCACACGGCTAAGCGGATTGGTGTCGAAAATGAGAGTTATTGGTGGGCAGATCAGTTTGAAAATCTCAGTAATTATCGAGCGCACTATTTAAATACTGGACCTGAGATCTGGCAGCAAACACAGGGGAATATTGATGCTCTAGTTTCAGTGGTGGGGACGGGTGGAACCATTGCCGGAAACTCACACTATCTATCTGAGCAGCAACCCAATCTCGAAACTTGGTTAGTTGACCCAAATGGGTCCGGCATTTATTCGTTTCTACGTAATGGACACTATCAATCAACGGGAAGTTCGTTCACGGAAGGCATAGGGATCATGCGAACGGTTGAAAATTTCAGGCAGGCAAAAATCAATCGTGCAATCACGCTTCCCGATCAGGATTTGGTGACGATATCCCGCCTTGTTGCGGAACATGACGGTATTCTTCTAGGAAGCAGTTCGTCGTTAAACGTAGCAGGCGCGCTATACGCTGCGGCTAGAATGGGGAAAGGGAAAACCATCGTTACATTTAGCTGTGACCTTGCTGAGCGCTCGTATTCGAAGCTGCACAACGAAACGTTTCTGAAAGAAAAAGAGATACAGCTTAATAAAGAAAACCTCTCTCAACTATGGGCTCGTTATCAAGCCGAAGATGGCAGCATGGTCGTCAACGTATAGTCGCTTTAAGTTAGTAACAGCCAGTGGTCTGCCAGCTCTTTCGTTAGCGCTGAATATCCGTTAGCGTTAAGCATCCGGTTAGAGCTAAACATCTGTTAGCGCCAGAACCGGCACTATTGCTTGTTATTAGGGTAGTGAATCACATTATGAAATACGGCGTTTCCTTCACCGATATTTTTGTAGGCATGGGTCTGGTTAGCATTAAAGCGAACAGCTTGTCCTGCGCGTAACGTATGCCACTCATCATCAAACATCACGGCCATCTCTCCTGAAATGCATAAGATGTGCTCAGTGACGCCTGCGTTATGTGGGGCGGATTCATGCTGGTAATCGGGTGCTAGGGTGAGTTCGAATATTTCAAATCCTAGTGCTTCCTCAAAAGGAAACAACAAACTGACGAAAAAGCCAATGTTGTATTCCTCATGTCTTAGTTCGTTTGCGTCTCTGAATAAACTCGTCAGTTCACTGTTTGGGCTAGCCGCGATAAAATTCGAAAGTGACACCTCGAACCCAGAAGCTATCTGCCAAAGCTTAGCGACTGTCGGGCTGGATTCTCCACGTTCAATTTGTCCTAGCATTGCTTTGCTCACGCCAGTTTCTTTCGCTGTTTTGTCTAAGCTCCAGCCTTTTTCTTGGCGAAGGCGTTTCAAGTTAACGCCAACTTTAATTTCTGTTTGCATATTTTCTCTACAAGTTTTTACAAATAAGTTGTGCGTTATAGCGCACGGTGCTAGGTTTGGTCTATGGACGTTATAACGCACGCAGGAAGAGATTAACATGACTAAGCTAAAATTTTCTCACGTCAGTACCGGCTTTATCGCTGTTTTCATTGGTTATGCGAGCGCCGCGGCGATTATTTTCCAAGCGGCAATGAGTGCTGGAGCAACTGAAGAGCAAGTGGCGTCATGGTTTTGGGCGTTGGGAATTGGCATGGGCGTAACCACAATACTGCTTTCGTTTCATTACAAGAAGCCTGTGGTTACAGCGTGGTCGACGCCTGGAGCGGCGTTGTTAATCACATCTCTTGAAGGGCTGACAATGAATCAGGCTGTGGCCGTGTTTTAGTTCAGTTCGATGTTGATCACGTTAGTTGGATTGGCGGGGATATTTGAGAAAGTCCTAAAACAGATCCCAACATCGATTGCCTCTGCGATGCTCGCGGGGATTCTATTGCAATTCGGTTTGGGTTTGTTCACGTCGTTAATGGAAGAGGCACAAGTCGTAACGGTCATGCTCGCTGTATTTATTCTGGCGAAAGCGCGGTTAGGAAATTTACTGATCCCAAGCATTTTTATTATCGCACTGGTCATGTGTGTGGGTTTTGGCAAACTCGATGTCAGTCAGGTGACTATGGGATTAACGACCCCGGTGTTCATTACGCCCGATTTTGAGTTCTTTTCGTTGTTCAGTGTCGGAATCCCATTGTTTATAGTGACGATGGCTTCACAGAACTTACCGGGATTTGCGGTTCTAAAAGCGAACGGATACCAAGTCGATTCATCGAAGATCATTACCACCACAGGGGTGACAGGTTTGATTTTCGCGTCGTTTGGTGGCTTTGCGTATAACCTTGCTGCGATTACGGGCGCTATTTGCATGGGCCCGAATGCGGATAGTAATCCAAAGACACGTTATATCGCGGGGATTTGTATGGGCGGGTTTTACTTGTTAGCTGGCGTGATGGGGATGTCATTTGTGTCGCTGTTTAGCGCCGTGCCCTCCGCGATTGTCATTGCGGTTGCTGGCTTAGCGGTGATGCCGACCTTGATGAATTGTTTAGCTGTTTCGATGGAAGACAACCACTATCGAGAGCCTGCGCTGCTTACTTTCTTATTCACTGCTTCTGGTACTAATTTACTGGGAATCGGCAGTGCATTTTGGGGTTTGTGCATCGGGTTGTTTTGTTGCTGGTTACACAATGACAAAGCTAGGTCACGTGGATCAAGCGAGGCTTCGCAAACTTTTCCGTAATCAAACGACTCAAGATTATGATCAGGTTCGCTGTGAATTAGAAACACCAGCAAGTTGTTTGAGTAGTAAGCCCAGTCATACTCGTGACTGGGCTTGCTTACAAAGGAATAACGCTACTTAACTTCGTATCTCAGTAGCACTTCATTATCGAGAACGACATTTGTCGACCAGATAAAGCTTGCGCCAGCACCACTGAATTTTTCGATAAAGTTCATGTACGCTTTTTTATTGTTCACGCCAATATCGTCTTCTGAATATACCGATGCTTGAGGCCAAGATGTTGAATCGAACTCTTGGTTCATCCAGTTGTTTGGTGTTTCCCAATGAGCAGCATAGGCATCTTGACCTTGGTCAGTTCCTTCCGTGGTGCAGCTTTCAGAAAGACGCTTCCCGTCGACTTCACTCAAACAAGTCAGGTCATAAATCGGTGAGGTATAAAAAGTTTGTGCTTGCCATTCTGGTCCTGTCACGGTTCCGTCACTAAAGCTCGCGATAAAGCCACCATCGCCAGCGTGGTATGCCTTTCCGCGGTTATCTTCGCTGCCAAGACCTAGGTTTTCTTCCCAATCAATCACTTTCACCGCAATCGTGTAAGGCTTCTTCACCTTAAATTTGACGATGTTTGAGTTAAACGGTGTGAAAGGAACAGTGTCTACTGCGATTAACTTGCCGTTGATATAAAGTTCGAAATAGTTATCGGCAAAAATATAGCCTGTTATTTCTTCTCCGTCTTGATCCACAATCGCCACAGGTACCGCGCTTTGATCGACCTCCGCTAGGCTGCTTGGAGTAGTGTTTGAGCACTCTTCATAAAGATCGAAGGCTTTCGGCCCTGTTGAAAAGTTGTTTTTGGCTGGAACCGTCCAAACCTTTCCTTCTGAGTCCGTAATTTCCCCGACGCCCGCCACTCGGCTACGTCCGTTTGCACACTCAAAGAGATTCGATTCAACAGTGGTCGCCACACCTTGAGTAATACTCGCTGAGCCTTGGTAATCACTGATGTTGCTGACCGAAGGCGTATCTGATGATGGTGAGCAGCCTGTAGCGAGCAAAGCAACCGATGAAAGGGTAAGGGCTTGATATTTTGTGATGATCATTGATTGGGTATCCGAGACGGGGTGATTTAAATAAGCGTGGTTCAAAATAAGCCAAGTGCAAGTAAGTTAATTGAAAACAAAGCTATTTCAAACAAATCCTAGCTAAGTAGCTAAGTAGCTAAGTAGCTAAGTAGCTAAGTAAGCCGTGAACTCATAGCTAATAGCTGGAGCGACGAAGCTAAGCAATGACCAAAGTATTTGTGAGGTGCCACGCTTGTTATCTGATAAGGCATATATTACCCGTACAAATGTAAACAAGCGTAAAGCTGAGTAAGCATGCGCAAAACAGCGCTTTTATAGGATGATCACATCAGCTTGCGCGGAGCTTGAAAAAATACTTAGAACGAAGCGGTTTCAGGTTGTGATTGAGATAGTATTTTGCTACAAAACGCGCATAATCTCGCTATACAACATTTAAAGAAGAATTTACCTATGACTACCTTTCAATACTACTTTCACCAACTGCCTTGCTTCGACTGTAAAAAAACGACAGTAAGTACTGATCTTGGTTGGTTAACGCCTGCGATGAAAGACGATGCTATCGCACAAGTGACAGCGACACTTGCACAAGGCGAGGTTACTCCTGATCTTTCAGCAGACGTGGTTTGTACGAAAGATGAAGCGCGTGAGTATTTACTACTGAACTTCTTCGGTTATTCAGAAGAAGAATTAGAAAGCGGAATCGAAGCGGATGATGAAAAAGAAGTGGCAGACGAAATTGCAGAGCTAGTAGAAGAAGGTAAAGACACCATCACCTTCGAACATGAGATTGCTCTTCAGTGCTGTGCTGACTGCGATGTTGAAGACGAGTCAAACTAAGCTCTTGTATTAAGAGTATTAAACTAAGTACTCTTATTAAGGTTCATCATGCAGCTATGATGTTCTAATGATGAAAGGCGTTAGCGAATTGAAGTTCGCTAACGCCTTTTTTGTCTCTCTGTTTCTTATCTTTAAGCGGCATTCAATCTTAAGATGTTGTGCTTTCTATGATGCCTTGTTTGCTCAGTTGCGAAAGGATCTCAGCGGTCTTCTCTCTGAATAAATCTCTCAGTAGACGCACAGTCGGGGTGATGGATTGACGACTTGGACACACTAACCACAGCTCGGTAGGGGTCGGCTTAAATTCAGGCATAACTTTAACCACTTCGCTTGAAAGCAGATGAGGTGACATGTCTAAACAAGATTTTATTGCCACCCCTTTACCCGCGATACACCAACGCCTTACAAGGTCTGCGTCGTTCGAAGCGCGATTTCCTTTTAGTTTCACTTTATGATCTTGAGTACCATCGTTAAACACCCACTCGTCTTGCAACATGTCATGGAGTTGGTAAAGCAACCCATTGTGCTGCGCTAAGTCACTCGGGTGCTTTGGTGCGCCCATTTCAGCCAAGTATTCAGGAGCCGCACACAATATCCTCGGCACATCGCATATCTTGAAACCATACATGTTCGCATCGGTCGGAGAGCCGTAACGCAGCGCCATATCGACGGAATCTCGGTAGAAGTCGATATTGCTATCGCTGATGCTAGTGCGAAGCGTCGCCTTTGGGTATTCAAGCAAGAACTCATCTAACCAAGGTGTGATTAGGTTGCGTCCTAGATCTGATGAAAGCGCTATGCGAATTTCACCGTCAAGAATACCAAGCTCTTCGCGCATGTTGAGCTTCGCTTGCTCCAACATCTTTAAGGCTTGTTCGCATTCCGGTAAATAACGCTCGCCAGCTGAAGAGAGCCTTAGGTGGCGCGTGGTTCTTACAAATAACTCCGCACCTAGTGCCGCTTCAACACGTTTTACCGCTGCACTTGCTGTGGCAGTGCGCATATCAAGGTTGGTGGCTGCAGCGGTGATACTGCGAAACTCCGCCACTTTCAAAATGACCTGTAAATCTTCAAGAAGCATGTTATCTACCTGTATTGAATTATGTTCTAAACATGGCGTTGGGATATTTCCCCATCACAATCTGCAAATGGGTTATCTCTACTTATCGCTTCTAAGTTAGCTTCAAATACTTAATTGTCAAAACTAATTTGATAATAATTCAAATATGAGGCTGTTTTTCATTAGTAATTTTCTCACTATCATTTCCCCATATCGACAACGTAGCGCAGTACACATCGTATGGACGAAACCTACGATCTAGGGGGATAAGATGACTAAGAAAATCACAATGGGTGTAACGGATTTGTCGTTCCACCGTACGACCGCATCATTGGTTGCCAATGTATTGAAATCCATGGGTTTTGAGGTAGAGCGTATTTTCTCTCCACATCAGGAGAACTTTGAAAAGCTGAAAGCAGGCCAAGTGGATATGCTTTCTTCTGCGTGGTTGCCATCAAGTCACGGTATCTACAAAGCGGGCGTTGAAGAAGTTGAGCCACTTATCGAGCTTGGGCTTCATTATGAACCTTATGCTTTGTGGGGCGTACCAGACTATGTGCCTGAAGAGGCGGTTTCTGAAGTCTCTGATTTATTAAAAGCTGAAGTGATCGAGAAAATGAACTCGACCATTCAAGGCATCAACCCCGGCGCTGGTATCACACGCTTCTCTATCCAGATGATGAAAGATTATGGCCTGAGAGATGCCGGCTACGAGTTCTTTCCTGGCAGTGAAGACGATTGTTTCAGTGCCTTTGAAAGTGCAGTCGCAAACAAAGAGTGGGTGGTAGTGCCACTGTGGAAACCTCAGTTTTTGCACTATCGTTACGATATTCGTGAGCTCAAAGAGCCAAAAGGCCTACTCGGAATAGTGGACAGAGCAGTGCTTCTTTTAAGAGACGACAAGAAGCATCTGTTCAGCGAACAACAGATTCAGAAGTTGGATTCCCTATGCTTCTCGAATGACATCATCGCAGAGCTGGATTACAAAGTTTGCCGTGAAGGTAAACCACAAGATCAAGTCACACATGATTGGTTGATTGAGAAAGGCCTGATTTAGCCTTTAAGCCGTTGGCAATGCAGTGAGACGTCTGCGTTACTCAGATAACGGCAATACCACTATCAAAAATTATTTGAGAATTATTCAAATATTAGGCGGTTTATCTAGAGTGAGAATTGACTAAGATTAACTCGTCTAATTCAAGGAGAAAGCACAATGTCAGTACCATCAAAAATGAAAGCTATCGGATTTACTCAATCACTTGCGATTACAGAGCAAGACAGTTTATTTGAGTTTGAAACGAGTCTGCCAGAACTAAAAAATAATGACTTGCTGGTAAAAGTGAGCGCGACTTCTATCAATCCTGCTGACGCTAAAATTCGTATTCGTAATGCCAAAGACAAAACTCTTGAGCAGCCAAAAGTGCTGGGCTATGACGCAGTCGGTGAAGTTGTTGGTAAAGGTGCTGACGTTGAAGGCTTCGAAGTCGGTGACCGTGTGTACTATGCGGGTGACGTAACACGCATGGGGGCTAACGCAGAATACCAAGCTGTGGACTACCGTATTACCGCTAAAGCGCCTAAGAGCCTTTCTGATGAAGCTGCAGCCGTTATGCCACTAGCGACGCTTACAGCATGGGAAGCGTTGTTTGACCGCTTGCGTGTTCGTCCTGAAGAGAAAAAGTCTATCCTGATCATTGGTGGAGCGGGCGGCGTTGGTTCAATTACGATTCAACTGGCTAAGCAACTGACCAACCTAAATGTTATCGCAACAGCTTCAAGACCTGAAACGGAGCAGTGGGTAAGAGATATGGGAGCGGACTATGTGGTGAACCACCGTAACCTTGTCGAGTCTGTGCGAGAGCAAGGCATTCAACATGTCGACTACATTTTCAATGTTGCAGACACAAAAGGGCACTGGGATGCGATGGTTGAATTGATCGCACCGCAAGGCATGATCAGTTCGATTGTTGAATTTGATGGTGGCATTGACTTGTCAGCGCTGCAAGGCAAATCAGCAGGCTTTGTTTGGGAGCTGATGTTTACACGTTCACTGTTTAACACCGAAGATATCCAGAAGCAGCAAGACATCCTATTCCAAGCCGCGAATCTGATTGATGCGGGCCGTATTAAATCGACGCTAACCTCGACCCTAAATGGCTTTAGTGTGGAAACACTTAAAGATGCACACCAACGTATTGAAAGCAGTGCCTCGATTGGTAAAACAGCTATCAAATACTAATTGCTGATGTTTTAATCCGCCGTTGTTTTGAATTGTTGACGGTTTAAATAGAAGAAGCCCCTGATATCTGATTGCTAGTCAAAAGGTTTCAGGGGCTTTTGTTTGTTTTCAGTTTAGTCAGTTTAGTCAGCTTCTGGTGATGTGATAGGTTTCGATGTTCTGAAGTGAAGCTGTATTAGGTCTAGCTCAAAAGACGAGGGCTGTTTGTCTGCAATCAAAAAGCCGATTTGTTTGATGTCTCGTGACTTAAGTTCCGGCGCATCGCTCAGTAGCCGACCTCTGAACACCGCTTGAAAATCGTTGAATTGGAACGCCTTGCTAAACTGTTCTCCCTTTATCGTATCGAAATCGTGTTTGTATTGAATTCGATTGCCGTCCTTCGATGTTGTGAACCTCAGTTGGTAAGTGCGACCATCACCAACGAATACTAGCTCTGCACTGTCTATTTCATGGGCAGGTGATTCAATGGAGCGCTTTACAGAACTGAAACCACCATTATTTTCTAACGATAGCTCGCCCCTAAATCGACTCATATCATCAAGATAAATGAGCTCGCCTGTAGAGATGCCACCCATTACATCGTCGTTGGTCACTGTCCAATTCTTGTGTTCGTTCGGTTGTATAAAATCAATCATACCTATGCCTGCTACAGATACTTGAGACCATAAAAAGGAGAGGCTGATTACTAGCCACAAAGGGTGTCTTCGCTTAAGCAATGAAGCCGTTTCGTTCATGATTGTCTCCGTTAGCCGTTAGCCGTTAGTCTGTTCGCGTTTTATGGAGAAGGTTCAGTGGCAAGCATACCCAGACAACGCTCAATAAATTCAGAATAATTTGAAGCATTGTCGTACTCGATTTTCAATGAACCATGAAACATCAGCGTCACTGTTACGTCTTTATAGCTTAGCCAACAGGTATAACCATCATAATCATGCCAAGCCGCCATTTCGCCCACTTGATATTTATTGTCCAGTTGCTCGCCAGAGGTGCGAATGCACTCAAACACTCTGAGAAACTCAATAATGGTGATTCTGTTGTCCATGTTTTGCTCCCGCTGAGTAGTTATTGGTAATAGGCTGAATATTGGTATCTAAATTTGTTACTGTTTGATTGCTGTCCCTACGGCTTGCCTTTGTGTTCCGATCACTGAAAGTGATCTTATCTTCTCGATAAACCTCTGTTTTCTAATATTTTCATCGTCATTCCATACATCCGATTAATCCTGAGCAAAACGGGTGTAACAAACTTAATAACGATGTTAACCCTCAAGATAAAGACAAGCTTAATTTACGTTTATGGTGGTTAATTAAAATTAGAGTCGATAGGATAAATAGCGTCGGAGCCTTGTTATTGGCTGAAATGGAATCTACAGAAAGTGCGTGTCAACATGATAGAAAAACTGAAAAAGGAATGGTTTCTTGTAGGGATGGTGGTGGCTATGGTCGTTGCTGTTTTTACGCCGGATTGGGGCAAATCGGGTGGGGTACTTCATCTCGATACGGTGACTGTTCTCGGCATCGCTTTGGTGTTTTTCTTACACGGTTTGGGTTTGTCTCCCAAAGCCATTCTTGAGGGGCTTTCGAATTTGAAGCTGCATGTTTTTGTACAAAGCGCGACATTCTTAGTTTACCCACTGCTTTGGGTGATATTCGGGCAAGGCTTTGTCGCTTATATGCCAGCAGCTCTGGCCTTTGGTTTCTGTTACCTCTTCGTATTACCGAGTACGATTTCGTCTTCGGTCGCGATGACGGTGATTGGAAAAGGAAACCTACCGGGTGCGATATTCAATGCATCACTTTCTAGTATTTTAGGCGTGTTCATTACGCCTCTACTGATCCAGCTCTTTATGGGATTGGAAGGTGCAGAGCTAAACCTGATGGAATCGGTGATCTCTATATCTAAAATGCTGCTATTGCCAATGATTGTCGGCCAGTTGATGCGCCCGTTACTGTTTGAATGGACTCAGAAACACAAGTCAGTGGTCAATAAGTTAGATAAATACGTGATACTTCTGATCGTCTACAGTGCTTTCTGTGACTCTATTGAACACGGTATTTGGAGCGACTTTTCACCAATGCTGTTGTTGCTGTCAGCGGTGATTTGTTTAGTGGTATTGATGGTGATGGTACACGGCATTCAATGGAGTGCCCGAAAGGTTGGATTCAATCATCAAGATGAAGTCGCGGCAGTATTCTGTGGTACTAAGAAGACCTTAGCGGCAGGTATTCCTATGGCTAAGGTGATCTTTGCTCACAACCCTAATCTAGGGATGATATTACTGCCAATCATGCTTTATCACCCGATTCAGATCTTTTACTGTGCAGTGCTAGCCAACCGTTACGCCAAGGTTGATACACAATCTAGTTAAACTTGTTTGTTGTTACAAGTACAACAGAAAAACGCCTTTCACTTCGCTGTGAAAGGCGTTTGTATTTGAATCTACTTCACTTTAACTAGAGTGCTTGAATCTGTATGAGCAAATGCGTTGTCGTAGATCTCTAAGCCTGTTGTTTGAGAGTACGTCAGCGTATCGTCTGAAATGCTAATGTTCATCGTGAAGCCTGTGGTGGTTGCGTTGTCCGTCATGTATTCAGACTCAGCGATGCCACGCTTTGACGCAACTAACGTCATTGTATCGCCAGCAGGGCCTTCTGCGGTGACACATGTGGTGCGTGGTACACAGTAAGAGTTGTAGACGATCTGATTTTTTTGATCGTAGATGAAGTAGCCACGTTGATCGTGGAATTTAGAGTCGTCGGCCTTTCTGAATACTTCTTGCTTGTAGTACAGAGCAACCAGATATTGATCGCTGGCGTTGGTTGCATCTGCCGCAACCTCAAATGTCATCACTTCATAAAATGGTGTGACCGCGGGGCCACCTTTGCCCACTTCTGTGCCTTCTTGACCTGGAGAAATATCAACGCCGCCAGTTTCGACTGATTTCCATGTGCCGACTAACTTTGCGAGTGGACCAAAATCCATACCATTGATTGTGCTGTGGTCGGCTACTGCTGGAGCCGAGATTACCGCTGCGATACCAAGTGCTAATAATTTTTTCACTTTAACTTCCTTTTTATTAATTATCTGACCCCAATAAAAATAAGGTTATTGTGAAACCAGTTTATTAACCCAGATCAGTGTTGTTGGCTAATATGAAATCGAATTGTAACTTGATGTATCAGTCAATAAGAGAATATTAATGCGGCTAAATATTGAACGAATAGCTGTGATTTGTTCATCGAGGTTTAATTCAAAATTGCATTAGTCTGAGCCTTATTAATTTTGCTATTACACATTTCAAATTCTCATGTATGATGTGCGCCCATAATTGTATGACAAATGTGTAATCTTACTTCTGTATGAATAAAGCTGTTAACCACGCCATTTTGCTTTTGGTGCTCGCAAACCTACTTGCGTCTTTTTCAGACGTATCATTGAAGATACTGAATGGCGAAGTCCCTACGTTCCAGTACGTGTTTATCCGTCAGCTATTGAGCGTGATCTTGTTGCTTCCATTTTGGTTAAAGTTACCGAGAGAGACGCGTATGAAAGGCGGTTGCCGAATCAACTTCTTAAGGGCTCAATTTATCTTAGTGGGGAGTGGCTGCGCGATGATCGCCATTACACACCTTACTTTGGCGACAGCAAACGCGATGTTCTACGTTGGACCAATCCTTATGCTGCCTTTGTCGATCGTGCTGTTGAAAGAAAGGCCGACATCTTCAAAAGTGATCGCGACCCTGATTGGTTTTGTGGGCGTATTAATCGTGTTACGCCCTGAACAATTTCATTGGGCGGCGATTGCTGGGCTAGGCAGTGCGCTTGCGATGGGCGTGGGTAATATCTTGATTAAACGCTTGAATGCAGAGCAACACATCATCTCAACTCTGTTCTGGACCAGCATTATGACTCTGCCACTTGCACTGGCATTAGCGCTGCCAACTTGGTCTGCGCTCGAATGGCGTCATGTTGGTTGGATCATGGCAATCAACTTGTTCGTACTTGGATACCATGCGCTTGTGGTGGTGGCTTACAAAAAAGCACCGGCCAACCAGATTGCGCTCGCCGAATATTCTGGGTTGGTGTTCGTAACATTGTTTGGTGTTATGTGGTTCGATGAGATTCCAGACATCCTGACGCTGGTGGGCATTAGTCTCATCGTTATTCCAATGATGCCGATTAAATGGAAGAAGGTTTTCAAGTGGAGAGACCGAGCCGCTTTAGAAGTTGAGGTTACTCCGCCTAAACCATAGCGGCTTGTCTCTCAGTCATTCTGGATTCCAAATAAACCACATCAGGGAAGGTCGTCTAAACTTAGGGTTTGTATCGCTTCAAAATACGACAATTTGGGCTCTAAAAACGTTCTCGAAATAAATGCAAATTAGTGCTTTACCTCAACTTAACTTGAGGTATTAGGATGTGCAACGTTGCTTACGAGAATACTTTAAGGAGAGAAGAATGATCCAACTTGAACATGTGAATTTAGTCGTCAAGGACATCCCTGAAATGCTGACTTTCTATAAAGCGGCGTTTCCACACTGGTACGTTCGTGATGAAGGAAAAGGCGAATGGTCAGGCAAGCCACGTAACTGGCTGCATTTTGGCGACGAGTACCAATACATAGCAATAAGTGATCACGGTGAAGGTGAAAATAGAGATTTGGCTGGGCATTCTGTTGGTCTCGCACACTTCGCTTATGTGACCAATAATATCGAAAGTGTCACTCAACGCCTTGTTGATGCGGGCTTTCCAATTGCCAAACCCGGTGCCGAAGAACCTTATCGAAAAAATGTCTACTTTGTGGATCCTGCAGGCTTTGAAATCGAGTTTGTTGAGTATTTGAGTGATGATCCTAAGTTACGAAATGCCACGAGTTAGTTACGTAATACGCCGCTTTGTTAAAGTTGGTTAGCTGAATGAAAGCGCGCTAGAGAGCATTTATAGAAAAGGGCATCGTGGAATAATCCGCAATGCCCTTTTTAGATTCTATTTATCAGCTGATATTGAGTGGGTTACTTATTTAGCCTTGAACGGCACCAATAGCTGTTTACCAAACACGTTAATGAGTGCACCAGTGACAATCAGGCCACCACCTAGATAAGTCCAAACCGATGGAATCTCATTGAAGATCCACACACCTAATAGCGCTGAGAAGACGATCTGCACGTATGAGTAAGCTGAAGCTTTACCTGCTGCCTGGGTTTGCATTGCTTTGGTTAAACCGTATTGTCCTATTTGTGTGAAAATCCCGACGAGCACAAGCATCATGGTTAGGAATAGGCTAGGCCATACAAAGTCGTTCCAGATAAGAGCTGTTGAGATTGGTAGCGCAACCAATGGGAAGTAGAAGATGATGACTGAGCTATCTTCCGTTTGGCTAAGTTTTCTCACAATCACATAAGCAATTGAGCTACCAAATGCGCCACATAACGCCACCATAATGCTGAATAGCGGTAACTCGCTGCTCGCGCCACTGTTCATACTTGGTTGTACCATCACTAATAGCCCAGCTAGGCAGAACGCAATGCAGATCATGGTCGATTTTTGGACGCGTTCTTTCAGAAATAACACGCCAAGTAGGGCGGTAAATACAGGATGAACGTATTGTAGAATGGTCGCTTCGGCTAATGGCAAAGTGGTCACAGCGTAGTAAACACACATCAAGGCTGCTGTACCAACTGCGCCTCGAACAAACAACAAAGGTTTGTTATTTCCCCAGATCGAAATGCCTTTTCGCTTAACGTCGATATAACTGATGATCAAAGACACCAAAGCCCTTGCTGCAACAATTTCGAATACAGGAATGCCATAATTGCTGATGTATTTCACACAAGCTGACATCAGTGCGAATCCAAAAGCGGAGAGGATCATGAATCGAACCCCAACAGGGATTTGTGAAAAAGAGAAAGAAGACATAAAAATATCAATCGGTTGAGGGAACAGGAATCATAACTTAGTTTAGAAGAGCCGACCAAAGTCTTTGTCCTGTTCTATTACACCAAACCATTGATATTGCTGTGCGAGTACTTTCAGCAACTCGATCTCTTTTGTTGTCTCTTCTCTAAGCCATTCAATAAGGTCGTTGATGATAGGCGTGTGACTACGCTGGTGCATGAAGTAAGTCCAAGCACTGTGTTGGATTTTTGCATTTCTAGGGCAGTACAAGAAGCCTCGTTGGAGATCTTGTTGAACTAACAACAGATCCGTGACCGTAACCCCTTCACCGGATAGACAGGCACTGAGCGCCATATCTAAAGACAAGAAGCTGGTATTTCTGACAGGTTTCTTTGGTGGGAATTCAACATCGGCCAGCCACACTTTCCAGTCGTGATGATCTAAGGTTGGATGCAGCCTTGGCAAGGTTAAGATTGAATCAAGGTCGGTGTCTTTGGTGGTTAAACTAGTAGAGCAAACCGGCGCCATGAACTCTTCACGCAAGAAGGTAATGTCAGGTGCCTTGTCATAGCGTTTTTTGAAACGCGTGTGGAAGATCAGTAGATCATACTCACTACTATTAATCGATTCGTCTTCCTCAATCACAGGAACAATGACGATCTCATGATCTTGATAACGCTCGTTTAATTCCCGAACTTTGGAGATCAATACTCGCGTCGCGAAACTCAGAGTCGCTTTGATCACGATACGCTTCTGCTTGGGCTCACTCCAAGAGGCGATAACAGCTTCGATATTACCGTAGCTTTCTCGCAAAGCCACATACAAATCATGACCTTGTACCGTTAATTCTATGGCTCGATGCTTACGAATAACCAGTGATGCGTTTAACTCATCTTCAAGCTGTTTGATCTGTCGGCTGATCGCACTTTGTGTCACATGCAGCTCTTCGGCAGCCAGCGTAAAGCTCATCAGCCTTGCGGCAGCTTCAAAGGCTTTTAAGCCATTATGTGATGATGGCAAGCTAGGATATGGGGTCATAATTCGTTCGCATGAGTTTATGGAATGTTAGAGTCGCAAATTTATCAATTGAACGCCAGCCTCATCGATCGTATTTTGGGCGAAATTAACTGAGGCGCTCATGAAAAAAATACTCACTCTTGCATTCCCTTTGATCATTTCACAGCTGATCTCTATGGCTTTAGTCCTTACTGATGTTTGGATGATGTCGCGTATCAGTGTGTCAGCCCTTGCGGCTGGTGGCTTAGGTGCCTCAATCTACTTTTTCATTTTCATTATTGCGAGCAGCACCGTGGGTTGTGTCGCGAACTTGATTGCGATTGCTTATGGTCAGCGCGTAGCTCGCCCTGAGTTTGGTAATACACAAATCAGATTGGCGGTGAAAGGTGCAACCATGTTGGCATTCGTGCTCAGCGTGACCTTAATGGTGAGTTTCTGGTTTGCTCCGCTGGTATTAGAAGCAGCCAAACAGCCACCAGAAGTGATCACTTTAGCCATGGAATATGTCCATGCTTTGAAGTGGGTAATGTTGCCTTCGCTTATCTTGTTGGTACTTCGTGGCTTAACCAGTGCGTTTGGCAACGTGCGCTCCATTCTTGTGATGTCGATTATCACCGTAATTCTGAATGTGCCAGTGAGCTACTTTCTCACCTTCCAATTAGACATGGGCTTAACAGGTTTAGGGCTTGGTACGGCTATCGCGGCATTTATCGTGATGGTTGGATATACGGTTTGGGTATTTAAGCGTGACGAGTTTAAGCAGTTCGCCCCTTGGCTAAATACAGAAGAGTATTCAATCAAGTTGATGAGCCCATTGTTGTTGATGGGTCTACCTATCGGCTTGGCTGCTTTACTTGAGCATGGCTTGATTTACGGTGGCACCTTGATGGCGGGCACGATCAGTATTGCTTCGTTAGCCTTGCACCAAATCTTGCTGCAATGTTTAAGCTTTACTTGGAACTTCAATTTTGGTTTCTCACAA
Organism: Vibrio sp. 10N.222.55.A1; assembly: GCF_041473835.1. Lineage (NCBI taxonomy): Bacteria > Pseudomonadati > Pseudomonadota > Gammaproteobacteria > Vibrionales > Vibrionaceae > Vibrio > Vibrio sp. 10N.222.55.A1. The sequence continues at coordinate 55,885 of NZ_JBFRSX010000004.1, forward strand.
GCTGCGGCGATTTTGGTTGGCCGTGATTTCGGTGCGGGTAACTACGAAGGAATAAAAAGAACCTCGATTCAAAGCTTCATATTGGTGTCGGTGTTGAGTGTGGCGTTGTCGGCCGTGTTCATTATATGGCCTGAGATGATCGCTTCTATCTTCAAGTTAGACGATGGCACGGGTGCAATGACTTCACTACTGGCTTCTGTGATTTGGGTCGTTGCTTTGTGCTTTATTGTTGATGCTTGGCAGCTACTGGCGATTAACCTGCTAAGAGGCATGAAGATTGTCTCTATGCCAACCGTGATGACTGCCATCGGTTACTGGGTATTTGGCTTGCCTGCGGCTTGGTATTTGATGCCTAAGTTCGAATTGGCAGGGATTTGGGGCGGAATCGGTGTTGGCTTAGGCGTGACAGGTATTCTGCTGCTTATCCAATTGATGCGTGTCATTCAAAAGAACAACCAATCTCCAGATTTGTCGAATCATGCTTATACGTGATTTGCTTGTGATGCTCGCCTTTACCATGGAACCTTGAACGATAAACGTTGTATTGCTGACCGAGAACTATCAATTACCAACAATGACCTATAAGCCCTGAATTGCGTACTTCGTAATTTAGACCTTGGTCTTACAGAAACCGAGCTAAAAGGTGACTAGAATGATTTGAGTTGCTCACCGTTTTATCAAGGAATACACAAATGGAAGTTGGATTGTTCTGGGCTGAAAAAGGAATGTTAGTGCTTGGCGCACTGTTTGTTTTGACGAGCATGATGCAGTACGGAAGACGCAGTAGCGATTGGAAAGGCGTGATTACGATGTTCTACAAGCGTATCCCAATGAACATCGCCGAATACAAATGGTATCGCCTGGGGATCGCGTTGTTGGTATTTGCTGTGATCATACGTTTCGCATTACTGATTTTATGGCCTTCATATCAGTTCTAGTTCTCTTACATTAGCTTTGTTGGATAGCTCTCTATCATGGCTACATAAAGCCGTTCAATGAATGAGTCAGTCGAGCCTTAATAAACCCGCTTGTTAAGGCTGCTGTTAAATATAATAGTGCTATTACTCAACAGCAAGGATTGGCTATTACCTTTGTAGCATATTGTTTTTCATGAAGAATAATGCGAAATAATAGCTTACCCACCTGTTTCATCATTCTTACTAATAATCTGCACATAAATCCATTCACCCCGTACCTGATACCATAATGTTCTGTTACACTCGGTCGAATTAGCTTTAATTTGTCAGTGGTGCATTTATGTCGTTCCCAGTTCTTATATGTGATGATTCTGCGTTAGCAAGGAAGCAGATGGCTCGGTCACTGCCTAGTTCTCTAAATGCAGATATAACTTTTGCTGTTCATGGGCTTAATGCACTTGAAGAGCTCGCTAAAAACCAATTCAAATTGATGTTCCTCGACCTAACCATGCCGGAATTAGACGGCTATGGCACATTGGAAGAGATGCAACGTTTAGGCGATACCACGCCAGTTGTCGTTGTTTCTGGTGACATACAACCAAAAGCACAACAGAAGGTGCTGGATCTTGGCGCCAAAGCATTTTTGCAAAAGCCGATCGATAAAGAAGCGCTAAAAGCCATTTTACGTGAGCATGTCGAGCCGCCAAAACAACCTCAAATAATTACCCCAACCGCTTTAGAACTGCCAATACTTCGCAGACGCGATATCTATATGGAAGTCGCGAACGTAGCGATAGGCCGTGCCGCTGATGCACTGGCTCGTCACTTTAATGTGTTTGTTCACCTACCGCTGCCGAACGTTAACATCTTCGAAGTGAGTGAATTGCACATGGCACTTCGTGACCTAGCGGATAACGACCAAGTGTCGGGTGTTTGCCAAGGCTTTAGTGGAGAAGGCATTGCAGGTGAAGCGCTAGTTTTGTTGAGTGATTCCAGTGTGAGCGATCTTAAGAAGCTCATGAAGGTGCCAACAGAAAGCGAGCAGCTAGAAGAATTAGAGTTGTTGATGGATGTATCGAACATCTTAGTCGGCTCTTTCTTGAATGGGTTAGGGGAGCAATCAGAAGTTCGTTTCTTTCAGAGCTCTCCTGTGCTGCTAGGTCAACACATCTCGATTGATTCGGTGATTGAAAATACCAGCGGCTCATTTAAAAAGACCATGACGTTCGAAGTCAGCTACAACATCGACGGCACGTCCATCCGTTGTGACCTTCTATTTATGTTTGTTGATGAGTCTCTGCCTCTTCTAGATAACAAATTGGCCTACCTAATGGAGGAGTTTTAATATGTTGAATCTTCCTGCTGAATTTGAACAGTTCCACTGGATGGTAGACATGGTTCAAAACGTCGATATGGGGCTGGTGGTCATTAACCGTGACTTTCAGGTACAAGTTTGGAATGGCTTCATGACGCACCATAGCGGTAAGCAATCGCATGATGCGATCGGTAAGTCGATCTTTGAGTTATTCCCTGAAATTCCTGAAGAGTGGTTTAGGCTTAAAACAAAACCGGTTTATGACCTAGGCTGCCGTAGCTTCATAACGTGGCAACAAAGGCCTTATCTGTTTAAGTGCCGCAACGTGAGGCCAGTAACTCAGCAAGCCGACTTTATGTATCAGAACGTCACGCTTAACCCGATGCGTTCTCCAACTGGGCAAGTGACATCCTTGTTCTTGTCGATTCAAGATGCGACTGCTGAAGCTCTGATGTCTCAGAAAAAGGCTTGACGTACCTTAAGGTGAAAATTGAATCGCCTTATAAGAGCACTCTGAAAACCAAATAAAAATGGCCAAGGTTAATCCCCTTGGCCATTTTTGTATCTGATCCTGTAGTAATGAGTTCGAACTAAAGAAAGGCGTTCCGTGTTCGTTAACTTTAGTCGAGTTGTTGTTAGGCTCTATCAACAGCGGCTTGTATCCGCTGGGTTCTCATAAATAAGCGCATCTAACCTGCCATATTTTGTGGACTTTACCCCGCTCATCCAAGTTTCGAACGTGCTAATCGATCTTGCCTTTGTACTTTATAAATTTCAGGGCTAATGAAAGAGGGCTGAGATCGGCACTCGAAGCGAAAAAAGTCAGAAAAAAATGAAATTATTTAAGAAAAAACGCATTTTTTGATTCAAGAAAAGTGTGATTTTTATGTGATTAAAGGGCACTTTTTTCACAAATTTGCCTTATCGAAGATTTTTTCGCCGAATTTGCAAGGGAAACGTTTGCGCAATAAACCGACAGCGTTTGCGTGAATATGTTGTTAAGTTATTAATTACTATGAATTTAGTAGGAAATGACGGGCGGGAAGCTTTTACCAGATATGGAATCTTTGAGAGGATAGCACAAAAAAAAATGAAATATCAGACTTGCTGTTAGTAAATCACAGCCTATAATGCTGAAAACCGGAGCGTCTGCCAACGCTCCGGTTTTTTTGTGTCCGAAACTCAGTAAAGCGTCTGCCAACGCTTACCGAAAACGCACGACACGTAATATGATTACAGGACAAATTATCATGCGTATCGAACAAGAACTTAAGTTAGGTTTCAAAGATGTACTCTTCCGTCCGAAGCGTTCTACCCTTAAAAGCCGTTCTCAAGTTGAATTAACCCGCGATTTTACATTCAAGCATAGCGGTCGTCAATGGTCTGGTACTCCAGTAATTGCAGCGAACATGGATTCGGTAGCAAGCTTTGAAATGGCAGCTGCTCTAGCAGAGCACGGTGTTATGACTGCAGTACACAAGCACTACACAGTAGAGCAGTGGGCTGAGTTCGCTAAAACAGCAGACAAGAAAACGCTGAACAACGTATTTGTTTCAACAGGTACTTCTGAAGCTGAGTTTGAGAAAACTAAGCAAATCATGGCGCTTAGCGACGAATTCGTATTTATCTGTATTGATATCGCTAACGGCTACTCAGAGCACCTAGTTGAGTATGTACAAAAAGTACGTGCTGAATTCCCGACTAAAGTCATCTCTGCTGGTAACGTTGTAACGGGTGACATGGTTGAAGAGCTAATCCTAGCTGGCGCAGACATCGTTAAGGTTGGTATCGGCCCTGGTTCTGTTTGTACTACACGTGTTAAAACAGGCGTAGGTTACCCTCAACTTTCTGCAATCATCGAGTGTGGCGACGCAGCACACGGCCTTGGCGGCATGATCATCGGTGACGGTGGCTGTTCATGTGCGGGTGACGTATCTAAAGCGTTCGGCGGCGGTGCTGACTTCGTAATGCTAGGCGGCATGCTAGCAGGTCACTCTGAGTCAGGCGGCGAAGTTGTAGAGCAAGACGGTAAGCAATTCATGAAGTTCTATGGAATGTCTTCACAGTCGGCTATGGACAAGCACTCAGGTGGTGTTGCTAAGTACCGTGCTGCTGAAGGTAAAACTGTTTTACTTCCGTTCCGTGGTTCAGTTCACAACACAATTTCTGACATCCTTGGTGGTGTACGTTCAACTTGTACGTACGTAGGCGCAGCAAAGCTTAAAGAGCTAACTAAGCGTACGACTTTCATCCGTGTACAAGAGCAAGAGAACAACGTATTCGGCAAAGAGTAACGTTTAAAACACTTGTTTAAAATTTTAAGAACTGAGCCACTTTAAAGTGGCTCTTTTTTTACCTGAAATTTGGCAAGTGGCGACAGGTTACAGGTTAGAAAGAGGGTTATGGATAATTGCTTCAGATAGGTGATCAGGTGCGAAGTGGGCATAGCGCATTGTCATGCTGATATCGGCGTGGCCTAGAATATCCCTTAGCACTAAAATATTGCCGCCATTCATCATGAAGTGACTTGCGAACGAATGACGCAAAACATGGGAGGCTTGCCCTGAGGGCAGGGTGATGCCCAGTTTATTCTTCACTATGTAGCAGAAAGGTGTATAGCACTCTTCAAAGAGCTTCCCTGAGGTTGGTTTGTATATCTCGCTATAAAGCTCTTCAGAGATGGGTACAGAACGATTCTTCTTAGTTTTGGTATTGGTGAAGGTAACTTTATATTTGCTTAACTGAGAGCCTTTCAGTTGAGCGGCTTCATTCCAGCGAGCCCCAGTGGCGAGACATAGCTTCACTATTTTCTGCATATCTGTTCGGTTGTGTTTAGACACGTGTTCAAGCAATAAAATAATGTGCTCTTTATGAAGGAAAGACATGGTACGTTCGTGATCTTTAAATGGCTTAACTTCTTCTAAAGGATTCGGTCCTTTCCACTCTCCAATTTCCTTCAATTTAGCAAACATAGCCTTAAAGCGCGCGAGTTCTGAATTTAGCGTTGCAATACTAGGCGCCCCTTTTTGCCAGCGCGCATCAACAAAGCTAATTTGCCCACTCATTCGGTTACTTCTAAATTCAGAGTATGTTTTTGCAACGAAAACGGTCGCTACAGGGTTACCCATCAGGGCGGGAGCATACTTT